>CAZMXX010000033.1:0-17590 GCA_964570315.1 uncultured Anaerolineaceae bacterium
GAGCTAAAAGCCCAAGCCGACTTAAGTCGGCTTAAGTTTTGAGCCTCGAATTTTAATTCGAGGTGAAATATTTGAGGTGGAAATGTAAAGGCACGCTGCAGCATGTCCCTGCAACGCCACCGAAAACGGTTGATTTTTCGTCAAAATCAGGGGAAAATTCGTAGGGGCGGCTCGCGAGCTGCCCGCAGTGCAAAATCACGGAAAATATCAACCTTAAAATTTACTTTGCAACAGCCGTGCCCGTATTCCATTCGCCCATTGACATTTCCCCTGATTCCGGCGATAATTAATCCCAGGAAAGGGATGAAAAATGAGAGAGAAGCTCGCAATCATGGCGATTGTGGCACTGCTGTTCGTCGCCGCCTCATTGAATGCCACAGCGCAATCCACATCGGGCGGCGTATTTGTGCTGGTCGCCGATGGTCCCGTCACACCGGTGATGGTCAGTCACATTGAGCGGGGGATTGCCCGCGCGGAAGCGGAGAACGCCACCGCGCTGGTGATTGAGTTGAACACCCCTGGCGGGCAAACCGACCTGACCCGCAATATCATTCAGCACATTTTGAGCGCCCGCGTGCCGGTGGTGGTCTACGTCTATCCCCCCGGCGGATTCGCCGCGTCTGCCGGCACGTTCATCACTCTGGCGGGGCATATAGCGGCGATGGCGCCCAGCACCAGTATCGGCGCAGCCAGCCCGGTGAACATGCAGGGCGGCAATATTGACGATACCCTGCGCGCCAAACTGGAAAATATTCTGGTGGCAGACATGGAAAATTTAGCGGCGCGACGCGGCGAAAAAGCGGTGCAATTCGCCACCGACGCCATTCGGGAAGCCCGCGCCGCCAACGCGAAAACCGCCCTGTCGTTGGGCGTCATTGACATCATCGCCACCGATTTGAACGATTTACTGGCGCAGCTCGACGGGCGAGAGGTGCAACTGCTCAGCGGCACGCGCACGCTCCGCACCATCGGCGTCCCCGTCACCCGCATTCCGATGACCTTTGCGGAACAAATTTTGTCCATCATCCTGCGTCCGGAAATCGCTTTTATGCTTCTGGCGATTGGACCGCTCGCCATCATTTACGAGCTGGCAAGCCCCGGCGGCTATATCGGCGGGGTCATTGGGGTGATTTGCACTGTTTTGGGGCTGTACGCCATCGGACAACTGCCCGTAAATTACGCGGGTATTGCCCTGCTGGTACTTGCGCTGGCGTTATTCACCGCCGATGTTTTCGCCCCGACTCACGGGGCGCTCACCATCGCGGCGGTCATTTCATTGGCACTGGGGGGATTGTTGATGTTCAATCAGGCAGAGTTGGGATACCGGGTGTCCATCGCCCCGATGATTGCGGTGGCGGCGGCATTGGGATTAATCTTCTTCTTCATCGTCGGCAAGGCGGTTGCCACGCTGAAAATGCAGCCGGTATCGGGAGAAGCCCGCATCATCGGCATGACCGGCATTGCCAAAACCCCGCTTGACCCGGAAGGGATTGTGCTGGTGGACGGCGCGCGTTGGCGAGCCATCACCGGCGAAGGGGAGACCATTGCGGCGGGGGAAACCATCCGCGTCACGGATGTATCGGGGTTGCAGTTGACGGTGCGAAAAACGCCGCCAACGGAAGAATGAGCCAAAAAAAACGCCACGGGAAAATCCGTGGCGTTGGTGTTTCTGAGCGGCTACCTGCCTCAAACGGGCGACACAACCGGGCGAATGCCCTCATATACCCGTTTGCCGCCGATAGTGCGCAAAATGGTGCGCGCGTCTTTTTTCCCTCCCAATTGCTGCGCCATTTCCGCCGGCGTGAGCGGCGTGTTGTCATTCGCAATGAAGAGGCGCACAATCGATTCGGTGAGCGCCAGCGTTTCGGGGATGAAATCGGGCGCGGGGGCGCAATCGGTTTGGATGTGATGCCACAACTGGTCAATGACGAAAACCTGCCCCGTTTCTGGGTCAACCCAATCCATCGTCTGCGCGTCGGGGTTCTCCGCCACCAACGCTCGAACGTCCTCGCAAGCGTGCCCCATCAAATAACGGTGGAAATTTTTTCCGGGCTTTTGCCACCATGTAAAATCGATATGGTATTTTGTTTTCAGCGTCGGTTTAATGTATTTTGCCATAATCTTTCCCTATGATTTAAACGTCCAATAGCCGTGACGCATCCATTCACACCGCGGATTGTTCGAAAGTTCCTGCAAAAGGGGACCCGGGGGACACCGCCGCGCCACGTTGATGGCGCTGTACAGCGTGTTGGTGTGAACAGCGCCCTGCGAATTGAGTTTCAGCAATTCGGGGAAAATACGGTCAATCAACACCGAAATGGGGGTGTCTTTTTCGGCATTTTTTTGCCACAGTGCGTCAATCGCCTCCGAACCTTCCTCGCCGATGACCATCAATTCGTCGTAGCGGCAGGCAAGCTGGCGATTGCGCATTTCAAATGCCAGTTGGTTGTTTTTGACGGTTGCCACGCGCACCCATTCCCGCATCGTGCGCTGGCGGACAAAATCAATCACCAGCCGCAGCGGGTCGCCGGTGCGTTTGAGTACCACAAATGCCCCGACCGGCAATTGATGTTTCACAAACCACTCGCTGAAACCGTAAATGTAGCAGTGCTCCGGCACATACCAGCCGATCATTTCTTCGCCGGTTTGCCCATCCACAAATTGAAGCGCCACCACTCGCGCGTCTGAGACGGCGGGGAGCAACGGTTTCACAACGGGCAGCACGGGGAGCGTTCCGGAACGGCGGTGCGGGTAATTCAGCACCAGCGTCACTTCGCTGGCGTTGGGGTCTGCCGAGCGTGCAAATTCGGGCGGGGTGTGTTCGTCGTCAATTTTGCTCAACAGCGCGCGCACGTCCGGCGCGAGGGTGTCGGGGTCGAAATTCAAATCGCCGCTGACCAGCAAATTATGCGGCGGATGGGCAATCTGCGGCGGTTTCAGCCGGTGCAGATACCACATCGGCTTGCCCTGCAAACCGACATTCAAAAAACGCTCGTCATTGTCCAGCAGATGGTTGATTGAAAATTGGGTCGCTTCGGGCAATGCGCCGTTATCGTGCAATTCAAGCGGCTCAATCAAAGCGTCAACATCCAGCGGCGCACCATTGATGTCGATGGCGGCATCCACAATGTTGAGCAACCCCTCTTGAATATCCACCAGCATATCCGTCAAAAACCAATCGCCGTTAAAACGGACGAAGTTGCTATTGGCGGCAAGGGCATCGCTTATTTTGGGAATGATGATGTCCCGAAATTGCTCAAGCAGTTGCGCCGCTTGCGAGGTGCCGTCATCATTCATCCCCACCCGATTTGCGGCATCGGTGAGGGTGTGCTGAACGTGGAAATCCGTGGCGAAGGACGCCGTTTTCCCGCTCGCAAAAGTCACGGTGATGACGGTGAAATCGCCGTAGCGGGGATGAAATCCGGCGCGCGTTTCGGTCACTGTACCGAGCGCGTAATCGAATTGGACAAAAATCAGGGTATCGCCAACGTTGTATGACCCGTTGGGCTGGTATATTTCCCCCTGTGATAACTCGGTGCGCAGTAAACGTTCTTCCGCTTCCAGAGTTTGTTGAACAAAAAACAAGCCAAGTTCATCAATAGAACGCGGCTTGCCTGTCTCCACAAACTCGTTATACAGCGCATCGGTAGTTTCGGGGGCAACTTTAAACTCTTTTTGCCAGAAGGCAGCAGTTTGGGTGGGACGTTGATTCAAAACTACACTACTCCTGTTTCTTACATTAACTTTCTACCGACTGCGAATTATAGCAGGGTTTCATGCGGTTGACAAATATTTTTCACAATCGTGGCAATTTTCCCGTTGCGTAAGCGTTGTTACAGATTTACGGGGCGAAATCAGGTATCCTTTATTCAGGATAGCAATTTGACAATCATTTTTATCAACTGAATTTTTTAACTGTTTTGCGAATAGGAGGCAAACAATGAATATTTTTGGAGTAGTAATTGCAGGTATCGTCGGCACAATCGCCATCAGTATGGTGATGGCAATGGCACCCAAAATGGGCATGCCGAAAATGGACATCGTGGGTATGCTCGGTTCTATGTTCGACCCGACTGGCAATCGGGGTTTGGGCTGGGTGATACATATGATGATGGGCATTGTATTCGCCATTGTATACGCCCTGCTGTGGAATGTGTTCGGCGGCGTGAGCGTGGCAACCGGCGCGATTTACGGTATCGGGCATTGGCTCATCACCGGCACAATGATGGGCGGTATGGGGATGATGCACGCGGGCATCAAAGCGGGCACGGTGAAAGCGCCCGGCGTGCTGATGTTCAACAATGGCGGTATGATGGGCTTCATGGGCGGGCTGATTGGGCACGCAATCTTCGGCGTGGTGGTCGCGCTGGTTTACGGAGCGTTCGTCTGATACCAACTCCAAGCATGCGACGGCAGTTCGGCTTTCCCGCCCCCGAATTGCCGTCGTTTTTTTTTTTGCCAAACCCTACGCCAAACCGACAGAAAACCGACGTTCAAATCGTCGGTTTTTTGTTGCCCCCATGTCCGCTACGGAGGCAACCGCTGTGATACACTAAAGGCAATGCTCACCTTGGAGGAAGTCTATGATGTCCCCAAACCCAAACACCGCACTGCCGCCCAAAGCCATTCTCTGGCGGGTGGCGCTCACCCTGTTGATTCTGCTCCTGCTGGCGGGTCCCGGCGCACAGATTTTTCAATCGCTGATATGAAAGTCTGGAGCAAGGAGCAGGGAGCAGGGAGCAGACGAATTACCCTTGCTCCCTGCTCCCTGCTCCCTGCTTCCTACTCCTTCAATCACTTTCGCCACATTTTTAAAAATAGGGTATTATGAAACCAGATATTCGTTTCGCCATAATGTGTGGCAATACCCGACTTGACTATGAACCGTTTCCATCCAATTCGTTTCATTTTATGCGTGCTTTTGCTGGCACAACTGATGTTGCCCGTCGCGCGGGCGCAATCCCCCGAAAATAGCGACCCGGTGGCAGACCTGCTCGCCACAATGTCCGTCGAAGAGAAGGTGGGGCAATTGTTCATCGTGCCGTTTGTGGGCAGTTCGGTTGCGCCCGGCAGCGATATTTTCACCCTGCTCACCGAATACAAAATCGGCGGGGTGGTGCTGCAAAGCAGCAACAGCAATTTCATCAATAATGCCGAAACACCCCGCAACATCACCAAACTGACCAATCAACTGCAAGCCCAAACGCTGGCAAACAAGAATATCCCCCTGCTGATTGCCATTGACCACGAAGGGGACGGCTACCCGTACAGCCGCATCACCGGCGGCGTGACCCCGCTCCCCAGCCCGATGACCATCGGCGCGACGTGGGACACGGAAAACGCGCGCGCCGTCGGGCGCATTGCGGGGCAGGAACTGGCGGCAATGGGGATAAACCTGCTCCTCGGTCCGGTGCTGGATGTGCTGAACAATCCGCACCCCGCCGGACGGGGCGATATGGGCACGCGCACTTTCGGCGGCGACCCGTTTTGGGTGGGCGCGATGGGGCAAGCGTACATTCAAGGCGTGCACGAAGGGAGCAACGGCAAGATTGCCACGGTGGCGAAACATTTTCCGGGGCACGGCGGCAGCGACCGTCTGCCCGATAATGAGGTGGCAACGGTGGACAAATCGCTGCAAGCGCTGAAACGCATCGAGCTGGCGCCCTTTTTCGCCGTGACCGAACCGGCGAATCCCGCCGCAACCACCGACGCGCTGATGTCGAGCCACATCCGCTACCGGGGCTTTCAGGGCGACATTCGGCAATTCACCGCCCCCATCAGCTTCGACAAAACGGGGATGTCCACCCTGCTCAGCCTGCCCGAATTTTCGCGCTGGCGCAGCGACGGCGGCATCATCATCAGCGATGCGCTGGGTGTGCCCGCCGTGCGAAAATTCTACGACCCCACCCTGAAAACGTTCCCCCACCGCCGCATTGCCCGCGACGCACTCTTGGCGGGGAACGATGTGCTCATTCTAGCGCAATTCGATTTGGACAATATTTGGGCGCAGCAGTTTGAAAATATCAAAGATACGGTCTCATTTTTCCGCTCGGAATACCGCAAAGACAGCAATTTTGCGGCGCGGGTGGATGAATCGGTGGCGCGGATTTTGCGCCTCAAGCTGAAACTGTACCCCAATGTGGAACCCAACGCGCTGACCAACGACCCCGATGTGGCGCTCGCGGTAGCGGGGCGCAATGTGCAGGCGATGAACACCATCGCCCGGCAGAGCGAAACGCTGCTCTACCCCAGCCCGGAAGAATTCGCCCGGCAGTTGCCCCAGCCGCCGGGGGTGACGGACAAAATTCTGGTGGTGAGCGACAGCCGAATGGTGCGCGAATGCTTCACCGATGATTGCCAACCGTTCGAGCCGCTCCCGCACGACGCGCTGAAAAATATCATTTTGTCGCTGTACGGACCGGAGACGACCGGGCAGGTGTTGCCGGAAAATATCACCGCCATCACCTTTTCGGAATTGAAACAAGTGGTGGTGGGGTCGCTGGCGCTGGCAACGGCGGGCGAAGACGATTCCGGCAACACCATGAACTATTCCCCGCCGGAAGTGACCGCGCTGATTCAGCAGGCGGATTGGGTGATTTTCGCCGCGCTCGATTTGAATGTGGACCGCTATCCCGATTCGGATGCGCTGAAACTGTTTTTGGCGCAGGGGGTGAACAGTCTGTACAACAAAAAGCTGATTGTGCTGGCACTGAACGCCCCCTATTTTCTGGATACCACCGAAATCAGCAAGCTGACGGCGTATCTGGGACTGTACAGCAAAACCGAGCCGCAACTGGAAGTGGCGGTGCGCACCATCTTCGGGGAAATGTCGCCGGAGGGCGCGCCGCCCGTGTCGGTGGACGGCATCGGCTACGATTTGCCGACCGTGCTGTCGCCCGACCCCAACCGCCCGTTCCCGCTGGCGGGGTCGGACACCGGCGGCACATCCGCCGCCCCGCCGGTGACGCTCACTTTTTCCGCGGGACCGATTCTCGACCACAACGGCAATCCCGTCCCCGACGGCACGCCCGTTCAATTTGTGGCAACTTATGACGACGGGCAAAGCGCCACCCTCGCCCTGACCGATACGGTGGCAGGGATGGCGACCACCGCGCTGGTGACGCTGAATCGCGCCGGAGACATCACCATTGCGGCATACAGCGGCGACGCCAAAAACGCCTCCGACCTGCGCTACACGTTGGAAAAAGCCACCGTCGCCGCGCCCACCGCCACCCCCGAACCGTCACCGACCGCCACCGCGACCCTCGCCCCGGCGAGTCCCACGCCCGCGCCGACCCTTTCGCCCACGGCAACCGTGCCGCTCGCCCCGGTTGGGGATGGCGATATGGGGCAACGTGCGTTGGTTACGCGAATGGCGTCCCCTTTCAATTTCCTCTTGGTGTTGGGGATGATCTTGCTGGTCATTGCGGCGGGTCTGCTGTGGCGGAAAATATCATCGGGCAAAATTGATATGGTGCGCTGGGGATTGGGCGCGGTTGTGGGCGCAATGCCGGTTTATATTGTGCTGGGAATGGGCTGGCTGCGTTTGGATGAAATTTTCGGTGCGGGTTTCACGGTGGAATGGTTACGCGCAGGATTGGGCGGGCTGACGTTGGTGTTCGGTGCGGTGGCGGCGGCGCTGTTGGGCAGAATCGGGGGCACACTCACCCGCCGAAAGTGAGATACAGCGCCCAGCCCATCAAACCGGCGGCGACCGCCAGCAGCACAGCGTTGCGCCGCACCTGCACCAGCCAATCGGAACCGGACGCCGCCGCGCGGACGGGTGCGGGGTCGGTGAGCGCAGCATGCCACGCCGCCACGGAAGGCGGGCGGTCGTTGGGGTGGAGCGCCATCGCCGCCAGAATGGCGTCGTTGAAACCCGGCGAAAGTGCGGGGTTCACCGTTTTGGGGGGCACCAGCGAATCGGGGTTCAAAAAACGATTGTTCGCGCTCGGCGGGGTTTCACCGGTTGCCAAATGGTAGCAAGTTGCGCCCAGCGCGTACAAATCGGTGCGGGCGTCGGTGTGCCCCAGATAATCGACATATTGTTCCAGCGGCGTGTACGGCAAACTACCCACCCCCTGCAAGCCGGTGATGGTGCTGGGGTCGGTGGGGTCGAGTGGTTTCGCCAGCCCGAAGTCAACCAGCTTGAGCCGGTTTTCGGGCGTAAGTTTGATGTTGGCGGGTTTTATATCGCGGTGCAGCACCATCGGCGAGCGGGAATGCAGATACGATAGCACATCGCAAAGCTGGCTCAACCACTCGCGGATGGTCTCTTCCGGCAGAAATTCACCCGCCTGCCGCGCCTGTTTCAACACCTGCTCCAGATTTTTGCCGGGCACGTAATCCATCACCAGATAATCCCGATGGGCGGCGTCATCTGTGAAATAGTCGCTCACTTTGGGCAAGCCGGGGTGGTCGAGTCGGGCTAAAATGGACGCTTCCTGCTGGAACTGTTTTCGTCCCGCCTGCGAAACGGCATTTTCCAGACGCTGCTCTTTCACCGCACAGCGTCGCCCATCGAGCCGGAGGTCATCCGCCAAATAGACCGCGCCCATCCCACCGGAGCCAATCAAACCGATGATGCGGTAGCGGTCGCGCAGAATTGTGTTGGGGGGCAGATTTCGGATTTCAGGTTTCAAGTTCGGGTTTCGAGTCTCGGGTTTCGGGTTTCAGGTTTTGGGTTTCACACGCTTCCAACCAATCACTGACAACTGACAACTGACAACTGACAACTACCAGCATAAACCAATCAATTCAGACTGTCAAACGGGGAGAAAAATGTCTGACGAAACTTTCTCAAACAGTGCCTTGCTCATCTGGCAAGATGGCGAATTAATCAAGGGTCAATGGCTACTCGAAAGCGACGAAATTTTCATCGGCAGGGATGAGGCGTGTCAAATCGCCCTGCCGAGCCGCTGGATTTCTCGCCGCCACGTGCGACTCCGGCGCACCCGCAACGGCTTCACGGCAGAAGACGCGGGGAGCAAAAACGGGGTTTTCGTCAACGGGCGGCGCATTTTTCAGCCGCACCCCCTCACCGACGGCGACCGCCTCCAACTTGCGCCGGGGCTGGAACTCGTCTTTGTGGACAGCGAAGCGACCGCCCCCCTGCCCGGCAGAATGGCGGAACCCCTGCGCATCGAACACGACACCCGGCAGGTATATTTGAACGGGCAACTCATTTCCCCCCCGCTCAGCGCCCATCAGTACAAAATTTTGTGCACCCTGGCGGAACAACCCGGACGGGTGTACAGCCGCTTCGAGATTATCACGGCGGCGTGGGACGATGAAAACAGCGAAGGGGTGACGGACGACGCGCTCGATGCGATGATGCGCCGGTTGCGCCAACGGTTGCAAAAGATTGACCCGCAACGGGAATATATCACCACCGTGCGCGGCTATGGCTTCAAGCTCAACTTGGATTGAGCGCCCCGAAAGATTGACAATACCCTTTGTCTGCGGCGAAAATTTTGGTACAATATCGCCATTGTGAACAACCACCTGCACACCTCAAAGGAGCAGAACAATGAGTCCCACCCCGGCTTCAGAGCGGTTCAAAGTTACTCTCAGCCGCAACCTAAACCTTTTCGACATCACAATGATTGGCGTCGGCGCAATGATCGGCGCGGGCATATTCGGACTCACGGGGATTGCCGCCGGTGAAGCAGGACCCGTGGGGCTGATACTGGCGTTTCTGCTCAACGGGATTGTCACCAGCCTGACCGGACTTTCATACGCGGAACTGGGCGCGGCGCGCCCGGCAGCAGGCGGCGGGTATGTTTGGGCAAAAGAAGCGCTGGCGCGGGTGTACGGGTTCTTCGCCGGGTGGATTTCATGGTTTTCGCACGCGGTGGCGTGCAGTCTGTACGGCGTCCTCTTCGGCACATTCTTCACCGAATTGCTGGAAATTGCCGGTTTCCCCATCGACACCTCCCTCGCCATTTTCGGGCTGACGCATGAAGAAATCTGGGTGAAGGTCATCGCCGCAATGGCGATTCTGCTGTTCATGATTATCAACATTCGCGGGTCATCGGAAACGGGGATGGTGGGGAACGTCATCACCATCTTCAAACTGCTGGTGCTCGGCACGCTGGTGATTTTCGGCGTCAAGGCGATGTTCAACCTGCCCAACTGGGCGGACAACTTCCTGCGCGACCCCAGCCCGTTCCCCTTCGGCTGGGGCGGCGTCACACTGGCAATGGGCTTGACCTTCGTCGCTTTTGAAGGGTACGAAGTCATCATCCAGAGCGCGGAAGAGGTGAAAAACCCCGTGCGCAACATCCCCCGCGCCATTTTCCTGTCGATTGGCGTGGTGGTGGTGGTTTATCTGGCGGTGGCATTCGTGGCGATTGGCGCGCTGCAACAAGATAGCGGGTTGCCCAACTGGATGTACATGGGCGAAAACGGCGAACGGGCGATGATTGAAACTGCCCGCGCAATTATGCCCTACGGCGCATTCATCATGGTGCTCGGCGGGCTGGCGTCCACCACTTCCGCGCTGAATGCCACCATTTTCTCCAGCAGTCGGGTGTCTTTTGCGATGGGCAGAGACCGAGACCTGCCCGCCATTTTCGGGAGTATCCATCCGCGCAATAAAACGCCGTATTGGGCAACATGGCTCAGTGGCGCGCTGATTATTTTCATGGCGGTTGCGCTCCCCGTCTCCGATGTGGCGTCCAGCGCGTCCATCACCTTTCTGCTCCTCTTCCTGCTGGTGAACTTCGCCATGATTCGCATGCGAAAAACCCACCCCGACATCGAGCGTCCCTTCCGTGTGCCCTTTGTGCCATATCTGCAATATTTCACCATCCTCGTCCAACTGGTGCTGGCGGCGCACCTCTTCAGCCTCAGCCCCGTCGCCTGGGCGGTGACCGTCGTTTGGCTTTTGCTGGGCGGGGTGGTTTACAAACGCTACGGCGGCAAAATCGAAGCGAAAAAAGAAGAGGACACCATCCTCTTGGAAGAGACCATCGCCTCGAAAGAGTATTCCGTACTCGTCCCCGTGGCGAATATTTCCGCCGTCCCCGAACTGGCAAACTTGGGCGCACTCTTCGCCCGGGCAAACGACGGCGAACTGTTCGGGTTGCATGTGGTCTATATGCCCCACCATCTGAGCGCCACCGACGGCAGAAAATTCCTGCGGCAGGGTCGCCCCATTTTGGACGAAGTGGTGGCGGTGGGCAAACAATACGATGTCCCCGTGCGGACGATGATTCGCATCGGGCGCGATATTGGCGACTCCATCATCAGCGCCGCCCGCGAACGCGACGCCAACCTGATGATTCTGGGCTGGCCCGAACACACCGCCCACCAAAAAGAAGCCTTCGGAACCATCATCCGGCTCATCTCCAAAAACCCGCCCTGCGATTTAGCCGTGGTGCGCAACCGCCACCACAAACCCGCCCAAAGCATTCTCGTCCCCGCCGCCGGGGGTCCGAACGCGCGGCTCGCGCTGCAATTGGCGCTCATCGAGGCGGAAGCGCTGGAAGCGAAAACCGGCAACCCCGTGAAAATCGTCGCGCTGAACATCGCGCCGGGGCTGGACATGTCCGATGCCAACGCGGTGGCAGCCCGTCGCCAACGGGTGCTGGACGACCTCGACCTGCCCAACCTGCCCTTTGAGCTTGAAATTGTCGCCGCCGATGATGTGGTGGAAGGCATTCTGAATTTCGCCAACGGTTTCGACCAAATCATCGTCGGGGCGTCGAATGAAGGGCTGCTGGAGCAAACTTTCTTCGGTTCCATTCCGCAGAAAATTGCGGAAGAGGCGCTGACCACCGTGATTATGGTAAAACAGCACGATATGGTAAAATATGGCATTCGCCAATGGCTCACCCGGCGAACAAAACGCAAAAAAGAACCCGCCCGGACATAGCGCCGCACGGTCTTTTGATGATTAGAGCCGCCTCGACTGAAAAAAAGTTGAACCTTCACCTCAGAGATGCAGAGAATCGGCGGTTTGATTTTCCCCTCTTTTTTCAGAGGAGTCAGAGTTACAAATTATGGGATTAACGTTTGAATCGGAACCAAAAACCGGTCCCGCACGCTTCATTGTTGTTTTGCTGATAGTAGTGCTGGGGCTGGTTTTTCTGTGGTGGAAACAAAGTAACCTGCCGCAAAACCCGTCGGAAGAGGCGATGATTGCTCCCACCGCAACTATCATTCCCGCAGTGAATACCGCGGTTGCCCCCGGCGCGAGCGGCGGGGTGAAGTTGGTCTACGCCTCGGTGGTGGATACCGACACCACCCCCGCGCTCACCGCCGACCTTTATCTGGCGGAGGCGGAACACCCCGACGACGGCAAAGGCTGGGCGGGCATTATGGGACGCACCGCCGTGGAAACCTACACCGTCCAAGCGGGCGACACCCTGTGGGGCATTGCCACCACCTTCGGGCTGGATGTTGACACCCTGCGCTGGTCGAATCCCGCGCTGGCACGCAACCCGGATTTGCTCTCCCCCGGTGATGAACTGGTGATATTGCCGGTGGTGGGCGCATATTATACCGTAGCCGAAGGGGATTCCATCACCAAAATTGCGGAAAGTTACGGCGTGGCAGAGGCGGACATCACCAATTACCCGCCGAACAACCTTTCCGAACCATTCACGCTCACACCGGGACAAACGCTCATCATCCCCAACGGCAGGAAAGACGCGGCAGACGCCCCGCCCCCCGCCCTGGATGAAGATTATCCCTTCGCCTGGCCCCTGCGCGGCGTGATTACACAGGGCTACAACCCCGACAGCCACCTCGCGCTCGACATCGGCGCGCCGTATGGCTCCAGCGTGTATGCCACCGCCGACGGCACGGTGACGTATGCGGCGTGGGCGCGCACCGGCTACGGCTTCACCATCATTGTTGACCACGGGAACGGCTTTCAAACCCTGTACGCCCACCTGAAAGGAACTTTCGTCTCCAAAGGCGATACCGTCACTCGCGGGCAGGTCATCGGCGCGGTGGGGAGCACCGGAAATTCCACCGGACCGCACGTTCATTATGAAATTCGAGAGAACCGCCGGCGGATGAATCCGCTCGATTATTTGAAACCACAATAGCCAATATTGGGCTACCCAATTTTCACGGAATCAAGTACAATAGTTGTATGGAAGCGCACAGTAACCCGGAAATAGACCCTGACCCTGATAGTTCGTCTATCGCCCCCGAACCACCCGCGATGCCGTCGCGCGTTTTTACGCGCCCGGTGATTTTTGCGCACCAAAGAAATATCCACTCGGCACAAATACCCCGAATAATTTTGAAAACCACACTACACACCCAAGGAGAAATATGTCAACCGCGATAATCGTTATCGCTTCCATCATTTTCATCATTTCTTTAAATGGTCTCTTCGTGGCGGCGGAGTTTTCAGCCATTCGCGCCCGAAAAACCCGCTTGCGGCAATTGGCGGATGAAGGCAACCGGCTGGCGAAAGTTTTAGCGCCCATCAAAGCCGATAGTCACACGCTGGACAACTACATTGCCGCCTGCCAACTCGGCATTACGGCAACGTCGCTCATTTTGGGCGCATATGGACAAAACAACGTCGCCCTGCTGATTGCCCCCTCGCTGGCAACACTGGGCAAATGGTCGCAACCCGCCGCCGAAAGCATCGCCGCCACGGGCGTGCTGGCACTGCTCACCATCATCCAAGTGGTGGTCGCGGAACTTCTGCCTAAATCGCTGTCGGTGCAATACCCTGAACAAACGGCGCTCAGCACCGTTTTGCCCGTGCGCTGGATGCAAATCATCCTCAAACCGTTCATCTGGCTTTTCAACGGCAGCGGCACGCTCATCCTGAAACTGTTCGGCTTCACCCACAACGGCGCGGAGACGCATTTCCACTCCCCCGGCGAAATCGAATTGCTGGTCTCAGATAGCCACGAGGGGGGACTGATTGACGACAAAGAGCAGCAAATGCTCCGCAACGCTTTCCGTCTGCGCGAACTGACCGCCCGCCAAATTATGGTTCCCCGCACCCGGCTGGTTGCGGTATCGCACCGACGAAGCGTGCTTTATGTGCTGAACAAAGCCATTGAAGCCGGGTTCACCCGCATTCCGATTTACAAAAAAACCATTGACAACATCATCGGTTTTGTGCACGTGAAAGATTTGTTCAAACAATATCTGAACCAAAAAGAGGATGTGGTCTCTGCCATCCGCGACATCATTTACGTGCCGGAAACCATGCCCGTGCTGGATGTATGGAAAACGCTGAACAAACACCGGCAATATATGGCGGTTGTGTTCGATGAGTACGGCGGCACGGCGGGACTCATCACCTTTGAGGATTTGATTGAAGAAATTTTCGGCGAAGTGGAAGACGAATTCGACCAGGAACTCATTGCCCCCTACCGTTTCGATGATAATTCGGGGCGGGCGTATCTGCGCGGCGATTTACTCATCTCCGACGTGAATGAATATCTGGGGCTGACCCTGCCCACCGATGAAAATGACACCCTCGGCGGATTGGTGTTCAGCATACTGGGACATCCCCCACAAAAAGGCGAAGAGATAGACGTGGGCGGGCAAAAAATACACGTGGAAGCCGTTGTGCCCGATCAAGGGCTGCTGGAACTCTCGCTGGAAATACCGGGTGACGACACCCCTCCTGAAATTGAAGAATGGGAGGTATCGCCCCGTGAATAAATGGATGCTGGCACTCAGTACCCCCGGAATGATATTACTGGCAACCGCTCTCGGCGCCGAAAACGCGAATACATGGCATTCACTGTGGACTATCGTGCTGATTATTGCCCTGCTGATACTCCTCAACGGTATATACGTCGCCGCCGAATTCGCTATCAACGGCGTGCGCCCCACCCAAGTGGAAGAGCGGGCAGAACAGGGCGAACACTCGGCGCAACTGGTGCTCGACGTACTCGAATCGCCCTCACATCAGGGCGTCTACATCGCCACCTCGCAACTGGGAATCACTCTGGCGTCGCTGGGGTTGGGTATGTACGGCGAACCACGCATATCGCACATCGTCGAACCCCAATTGGCAATCTGGCTCAACGCCGACCTGCATTCCACCCTCATCACCACCGTCGGATACATCGTCACTTTAAGTTTATTAACCTACCTGCACGTGGTGTTGGGGGAAATCATCCCGAAAACCATCGTACTGAACAACCCCACCACCGCCGCAATGCTGCTCGCCAAACCGATGCATTTCACCGAAATCATCTTCAAATATCCCGTCCTCGCCCTCAACGGACTGGGGAACGGTATTTTGCACCTGCTGAACATCCCCCCCGGCGAAGCGCGCCTCCATTCCACCGAAGAATTGGAGCAAATTGTGGCGGAAAGCGCGGAAGGCGGGCTGCTGAACGCGGAAGAAGAAGACCTGATTCTGAACATCTTCACCTTTGGGGAACGACAGGTGCATCAGATGATGACCCCACGCCCAAAAATCGTGGCGCTAGCCATTGATACCCCATTGGAAGAATTGTTGACCACCGCCATCGAAAGTCCGTACAGCCGTTTCCCCGTGTACGAAGAAGACCTCGACCACATCATCGGCATTCTGCACCTGAAAGACCTGGTGCGCCAAAAATTGCAGGATAGCGCCTTTAACCTGCGTTTTTTACTGCGCCCCGTGCCGTCCGTGCCGGAACATTACCCCGCCGAACAACTGCTGAACATCTTCAAACGTCGGCGGCTTCATATGGCAATTGTGCTGGACGAATATGGCGGCACGGCGGGTATCGTCACCCTGGAAGACTTGGTGGAAGAAATCATCGGCGAAGTGCGCGATGAATTCGACAAAAAAGAGCAAGACCCGCTCATCGAACTCGCGCCCGGTTCGCTGGAAGTCAGCGGGCAATACCTGCTCGACGACCTGCAAGAATACCTGACCATCTACCCGCCGGAGCAACTTCCCGACGTCGAGACAGTGGGGGGATTAATCATCACCGAGCTGGGACGCCCGCCCCAAATCGGCGATAAACTGACCATCAACAGCGTGCATTTCACCGTGCTATCCATTGACGGGCTGGCGGTTTCGCGGGTGCGCATTGATTATTCGCCCGCCGAGCAACTATCGGACGAAACACCAACCTAATTTCAGGAGACCCGATGACCATTACCCACATCCTTTTTGATTTGGACGATACCCTGCTGGCAAACAGCACCCAACGTTTCCTGCCGGAATATCTAAAATTGTTGAGCTATGCCCTGTCGCGGTTTGCCTCGCCAGAAACCGTGCCGATGTTGATTATGGAATGCACCATGGAAATGCAAACCAACCCTGACCCCAACGTCACCAATCTGGAAGCGTTTTACACCCCCTTTCTGGCGCGGCTCGGCGTTTCATTTGAAACCGTGCAACCGACCATCGAAAAATTTTATCGGGAAGATTATCCGGCACTGCGGCACGTCGTCAAACCCATGCCCGGCGCGCGGGAGCTGGTGCAACACCTGTTTGACGAGGGGTACACCGTCGCCGTGGCAACAAATCCGCTTTTCCCGCGCATCGCGGTGGAGCAGCGGTTGCAATGGGCAAATGTGGGCGATTTCCCGTTCGCACTGGTGACCACCATGGAAATCATGCACTTCAGCAAACCCAATCCGCAATATTTCACCGAAGTGCTGGAAATGTTGGGCATTCCGGCGGAAAACGCGCTGATGGTCGGTGACGACCCGGAGCGCGACATCGCCCCCGCGCAATCGGTGGGGCTGCGCACGTGGCACATCACCGCCGATCGAGACAGCGCCAAATCTCCGCTGCACGGAACGCTCTCGGAGTTCCACACATGGGTTCGCGCCGGAAAATTACAAGCGTTTTCCGAGTAATCTGAATTGCCAAAAAATCACAGCCGTGCTATAATCTTCCGCGTAAATCAATACGGGTGATTAGCTCAGTTGGTTAGAGCGCACGGTTCACATCCGTGAGGTCACTGGTTCGAGTCCAGTATCGCCCACTTTTTCGGTCAACACACACCCAAAAAGCCCCACCGAATATATTTGTGGGGCTTTGCGCTATCAGGAGCCGGCGGATGTTTCCATCTCGCAATACCTATATCACCATTCCCGAAGCTGTCCGCAAATATGGTGTATCTCGTGAAGCCTTGCTTGAGCGAATCAAGTCTGGTAAGATTTCCGCAGCGAAATTACCCGGCGGAGGTTACTTGGTGGCAGAAAACGAGATTGACCCCAGCTTGAATATTAAACGAGAAGACTTCGAACATCTACGCGGGCGGAAAATTAGTATGTCTGAAGCCAGCAAGAATTACGGCATCCCCCATCCAACATTTAGTCGGTGGACAAAATCTGGATTCATTAAGGTTTTGGAACGCGGATACAGAACAATACTAGATGAGGCAGATGTTGCATTTTGTGCTGCCGTATACAAAGCCAAATATAAATTTTATGATGGAAAAATATCTGGCGTGAATATTTTTGATGAGCACGGAAATCCGTTTCAATCAAAGTTTCCTGAAATGGCAGCCTACAAACGCGCCCTGCGAAAACGAGCTCGACGAAAGAAACAAACTGTTTAGTAATCAAAAATGGGGGCAAGGTTGCTCTATTTTTTAAACTTGTTCGTACAGGTGTCTTGACAAGTAAACAATGATATGCTATACTC
>CAZMXX010000034.1:0-17512 GCA_964570315.1 uncultured Anaerolineaceae bacterium
GATTCGTGATTCGTGATTCGTGATTCGTGATTCGTGATTCGTGATTCGTGAAATGGTATCAGAAAGTAAATTTTGGGGCAAGTGTCGTTCGTGATTTTAGGCTACGGTTATCCGACAATTGCCCGATGGTTTATTCCTTTTCCAGCACCAGCCAATGCGAAAGCCCCAGCTTCTGCAATGGTGTCTTCTCCAGGAAATAAGTAATTCCCCGCACTGTTTTGCCGAGCGCGGGCGCACGGCGCACCACATTGTCGTATCCGGGATAAATCTGCCGATGCGAAATCACCCGCACGGGCAAGCCGTGGAAGAGCCGCCGCAAGCCGCGCGCGGTGTACGCCCGCACGTGCGGCGCGAGTTTGTTGCGCCAGACATCGGGCAGGTAGTTGATGAGCGGAGTATTGCCGAAATGATATTCCCCGCGCCAGTAATGCCCGTGCGTTTCAAAGGGATACCAGCGATTGGGGCAAAAGATGATGGCGCGTCCGCCCGGTTTCAGCACCCGCACCATTTCGGCGGCATAGCGCCGGTCATCCTGCACGTGTTCGATGACTTCGTGACTCAAAACCACATCGAACCGGGCGTCGGCGTAGGGCAAAAACTCCCCCACTGCAACGGCGAGATGGGGCGCGTGTGCCGCCGCCTGTCGCACCCGCTCGGCTTCCACATCCAGCCCGAAAACGTGCGGGGTGAATTTCAGCAACGCGCGGTTGTACATGCCGATGCCGCAGCCATCCACCAGCACCCGCCCGCCGTCGAGACGACCATCCGCCGCCCGGCGAATCATGTCGAGCCGCCGTTCCTGCCCGGCGCGCCAGACCAAACTGGGCACGCCGCGCTCATCGGCTTTGGCGAAATCGTGCGCGTTCATTTTTCCCCCGTGTGCAGCGCCACCGTGCCGAACATCAGCGTGCGATAGCGCACATTTTTCAGCCCGACGGCTTCCATCGCCCGTTTCAGTTCTTCGGGGCGCAAAAACGCATCGGCGGAGGCGGGGAGGTAGCTGTATGCGTCGCGCTGTCCGCTGATGATGCCGCCGATGACCGGCACAATCCGGTGAAAATAGAATTTAAAGAAGCTGCCGAAAAGCGTATCGGCGGGGCGGGGAATTTCCAGAATGACGACCCGCCCGCCGGGGCGGCAGACGCGGGTTTGGTCTGCCAGCGCAGCGGGAACATCCACCACGTTGCGCATCAGAAAGCCGGAGGCAACCGCATCGAAGCTGTTGTCGGGAAAGGGAAGACGCAGCGTGTCCGCCGCGCTCCAGCGCACGGGACGCCCGTGGGCGCGAGTCTGCCCCACCTGCATCATCGGCAGGGTGAAATCCGCGCCGACGACGAGTCGCAGGTCGGGGTGGCGGCGCAGGGCTTCAAAAGCGATGTCGCCCGTGCCGGTGGCGATGTCGAGCAGTGTGCCGCCGGGGGGGAGGTTCGCCGCCTGCACCACCAGTTTTCGCCAGCGCACGTCCTGCCCGCCGGTCATAATTTTGTTCATCAGGTCGTATCGCCGCGCAATCCGCCCAAACATTTCATTGACATAGGTGTATTTTTCTTCCGCAGAATTGAAGGTCACAGGATGGTGTTCCTTTTATTTTCGGTTTTCGGTTGTTAGTTTTCAGTTTTCGGTTTTCAGACGACAACTGACAACTGACAACTGACAACTGACAACTGACACCCCAAATTATAACACCGTCCGGCGCAGGCAAAAAACCACCCACGCGGCTTTTTAGGCTTTGTGGGTGGTTCGATGGTTTTGCATATTGCGTGCCGCGTATTTCGTGAAACAGAACCACGCGACACGTTTTACAAAGCTACTTCAAAATCAACGGCAGATAGAGCCGGTTGGCGTAGCCCTCAGTGTTGCCATCGGCGGTGATGGTGAGCGCGAGCGGCGGGTGCCAAGTGAGCGTACCGCCATTGTCCAAATCCGTCAGCCAATAATAGTACGTTTTCCCCGCCGAAACGGTGTCATCGGTGAAGGTGTAGCTTGCGCCTCCCCCGCCGATACCCTGCGCCGGAATCGCGCCGGAGATTTCCACCGCGTCCGCCGTGTTGGACGTTTCCGCCCGGTAGATGAAGAAGGCGCGCGTGTCCAGTTCGCTGGCGGTTGTCCACCGAAGTTGCGCCGCATTGCCCACCTGTTCCGCGCTGAAGGACGCCAGCGTGACCAGCGTGGGGGTGTTGGTGATGGTGGCGGTATCGGTGATGGGCGGCGCGGGATTGAGATAAATATCAATTGTGCCGCTGACCGTCGCCGTGTTCACCGTCAGGGTGATGGGTTGCAGCACGGCGAAGGTGGTGGTCACCACAAAAGTTTCGCCGGGTTGCAGGTTGCGCCCGAAGGATTGGGTCAGGTCGAACCAGCGCACCTCGCCGGGCAAAGTCTGGTCGGGGGCGGGCGTGGACGAAGTGAAGCCGAGATAGGTCGAGTCGTAATAATCGAACAGCGGCAGCACATCCAGCGTGCTCGCGCCGGTGTTGGTCACGTTGATGGTGTAGGTGATCACCCCGTTGACCGCGCCGGGCGGCACAATCCCCTTCGAGAGCATCACTGCCGGGTCGCGCACCGCAATCGGCACCGAGCCGGTATCGGTGACCACGCCGCCGGTGTATATGCCCGTGCCCGTCACCACATTGATATATGTGCCGGTGATTTGCGCCGTAATTTGCGCATCGAAGCCCACTTGGGTCGCTTGTCCCGGTTGCAACGCCGAGACCACAATGTTATCCCAACCCATCGTCTGCCCGCTGATGACCGTCGGGCTGATGGGGCTGAACGTGCCCGGCACGAGCTGCATTTCGGCGGGCAGGGTATCGGTCAGCACCACCGGGAAGAGGGGGATTTGCCCGCTGTTGGTCACGGTGATGGTGTAGCGCACCGTCGCCCGGTTCACGTTGGGCGAGGTTTCCACCGTTTTCACCACAGTGATGCCCGCGTTGGCAGGATAGAAACCGAAGTCCACGGTGAGGTTGCTGCTGGTGTCGGGCGTGGTCGGATTGATACCGCTCACATCGTCGCCGATGGGCTCCGTGCCCACCGTCACCGTGATGACCCCACTGCTCACCCCGGCGATGTCCGCCGTGCCGGACACAGGCACGCCGTTTTCATCCACATCCTCATTTTGGTCGGTATTGGGATTGGCTTGCGTCGGCACGGATGAATCGTAGCCGTACAAAGGTTGTCCCGCCGTGAATTCGGTGGGCGGAATATAGACGAAATAGCCCCCTTCCGACACGTCGCGGAAGAGATAGCGTCCCGCCGAATTGGTGGTGGTCGTGGCGACGGGGGTACTCACGCCGACGGTGTCGCCCGCGTTGAAGAGTTCCATCATCACCCCGCTCGCGCCGTTTTCGGTGGATGGCTGATACACGCCATCATTGTTGTAATCGAACCAGACCAAATCGCCCAAACTGACCAGCCGGGTGGGGTTGAATTGATAATCTTCCACTTCACCATCTGCCGCTTCGCCGGTCGGCGCGGACACAAAATCGACGCTGTAGCGGAAACGGGCGTTGATGGTGTCGCTCAGGATGACGGTCGGCACGGTGATGGTCAGCACATTCGCGCCATCCACCAGTGAAATGTTGTTGAAAATCAGCTCGCCCGTATCGGCGAAATCACCATCGCCATTGAAGTCCATCCACGCGACGAGCCGCGCATCGCCGGTGTTGGCGGCGGTGATGGTGAAGGTTGCCACCTGCCCCGCCACAAGCGGCGTCAGCAGTTGCACGCCGTCCTCATCGTCGGGGGTGCGGGCGAGGTCGTCGCCGGTGGCGGTCGCGTTCGGCTGTCCGTCCGCTTCGTTGTCCACCGTCGCGCCGAGAGTCGGGTTGAACGCGGGCTGGATGATGTGGCGCGCGCCGTTCTGCGCCAGCGTGGTCGGGTACGGGCTTTCGGGCAAGTCGCCGAAGTCATACAGCACCACCGCCGCCAGATAATCTTCCACTTCGCCATCGGGGGCATCGCCGATGGGGGACAACTCCGTTTGGGTGCTGTACCGGAAACGCATATAGAGACCGGTGGTCGCCGTCGCGGGAACAGTGGTGGAGACGGTCAGCACGCCCGTTCCGAGCAGCACATCCGCGAGGAGTTGCTCGCCCGCGTCGGCGAAATCGCCATCGCCGTTGAAGTCCACCCAGCCGCTCACATAGCCCTGCCCCGTCGAGGCGGAGGTCACGGTGAGGGTGGCGGTCTGCCCCAGCACAAACGGCGACCAGCTCACGCCGTCTTCATCGTCACTCCCCGCCCTCCCGAAGGTGGTGGTTGTGTTGGCATCATCGTCCAATGCCGCCGTCGAGGGTTGTCCGTCCCCTTCCGCGTCCACCCGGTTGCCCAGATACAGCGTCGGGCTGATGGCATGTCGTGCGCCGAATGACGCCAGCGTTGTGCCGTAAACATCGGGCAAGTCGCCCAAATCATAATAGGCGGCAGAGGTGACATAATCTTCCACTTCGCCGTCAGGGGCAAAACCGTTGGAGGCGAGCACTTGTTGGGTGCTGTAGCGGAATCGCATATAAAGATCGCCACTGACCGCATCGGCGGGAATGGGAATACTGAAAGTGTTCACGCCCGTGCTGAGCAAAGTGCCACTGATGACGTGGTCGCTCGCAAGGGTGAAATTACCGTCGCCATCAAAATCAATCCATGCATTCAAATACGCATTATTTTGCGAGGCGGTCACGGTGAAGATGGCACTTTGTCCCAGTACCAGCGGCGTCCACGTCACGCCGTCTTCATCGTTGCCTGCACCCGCGCCGACCGCGCTGCCGATAGCGGCATCATCGTTGGTGGCGGTGGGACCGGGTTGTCCGTCGGTTTCAGCGTCCACGCGCGCACCCAAATAGAGTCCGTCGCTGATGGTGTGTCGAGCGCCAAGAATACCCAAGGTCGTTCGATATGAGTCGGGCAAATCGCCGAAATCATAGCCGACAGCGGTGGTCGCATAATCTTCCACCTCGCCGTCGGGCGCGTCGCCGGTGGGGGCTAAACCACTGACCGTGCTGAAACGGAAACGCATATAGATATTATCCAAAGTGGTCGTCGCCGGAATAGTGACGGTGAAGGGGCTGGCGCCGGCAGGCTGAATTCCGTTTATAACGACTTGCTCGCCCGCATCGAAAGTGCCGTTGCCGTTGAAGTCAATCCAGCCGTTGAGATAACCCCCATTTTGCGATACGGTGACGGTGAAGGTTGAGGTTTCGCCCAAAACGAAGGGCGTCCACTGCACGCCATCTTCATCATCCCCTGTGCCGCCAAAACCGGCGGTGACGGCGCTATCGTTGCTATCATCGCCCAACGCATCCACAGAGGGCTGACCGTCCGTTTCGGCATCCACCCTACTGCCCATGTAAAACGTCGGGCTGATGGTTATCGTGTGCCGTGCGCCATTACCGGCAAGAAGTGTACCGTAATCATCGGGCAAGTCGCCCAAATCATACAGCACAAAACCGAAGTCTACCGAAAGATTGCTATTAATATCTGCATCACCATCAGTGATGGGTTCGGTGTTGCCAATAAGAGTGGTGACAGTACTGGCAACATATCCGCCTGCGCCGAGCGTGCCGGTTGCCGCGCCGTGATTCCAGTTGTTTTGATCGCTATTGCCACTGACGGTCACCCTGCCGGGTGAAACGTCTTCCAGTATTCCACCACTGATGAAATTGGTAGCAGTGATGACCACCAGATAATCGCCCGGATAGAGGTTGGTAAAGGTATAATTTCCGGTTCCGGTAGTGACTGTGGTTGAAATGAGATTATCGCCCGTCGAAAATACGCCATCACCGTTGGCATCCGCATATAATTCCACTGCGATATAGTTCAGAAGAGTGGGTTCACCGGTGTCTTTAAACCCGTTGTCATTTATATCCCACCAAACTTGATTGCCCAGCGACATCAACGAGGTGAAGCCGTAATCGAGCGTCAAGTCTTCGGTGATGGCAGTGGTTAGAGTGGTGGTGACGGCATATCCATTGCCCAGGAAGATTGCGTTGGCATCGGCGTTGGAATCAGTTGCGGGTGTACCTTGTCCGGTTAAAGTAGTGGTGTATGGTTCCAATACCCCGTCAATTGTAAAGTTCGATGTATCCAACTGAACCACATAAGTTGTGCTCAGCGGCAAGTATTGGAAAATGTACGAGCCGTCGGCGGCAGTAGTGGTACTGATGATAAAGTGACCCGCACCATCGTACAGATTGACCACTATCCCATCAATCGGGATGTCGTTGGCACCGCCCTGCACACCATCATAATCCGCATCCAGCCAGACATAATCGCCGATACGTCCCATCGGTAGGGCGAAGGTGTGAACGGTATCCGTTACATAAGTGCGCACGCCGGGGATGGTGTCGGTGAGCGAGGTATTGGTGACGATAGCGGTGTTGGTGAAAAGGTTGGTGGCGTAAATCGCTTCGCTGAGCGTGAGGCGGTAGGTCAGATTTTGGCTCGCGCCGACCGCCAGACTCGCAATCGTCCAAGTGATGGTGCGATTGTCCGGCAGCAGCCCACCGCCCTGCCCGATGTTGGACACAATTGTGCCGCCCGGCGTCGCATCGGTGATGGTCAGGTCGAAGGCGTCCGCATCGCCGTTGTTGCTGACGGTGACGGTATAATCTATCGCCTGCGGATTGCCCGCCACAACCGCCGCCGATTTGCTGATGCTGACGCGCGGCTCATGCACGGTGGTGGTGACCACATTCGAGACAATCACGCCCGCCGTGTGGCTCAAAACCGCCGTGTTGGTGACGGCATCGCCGCCGTTGGGGTCGGTTGCCGCCGAGGGGAAAGCGTGCGAAATCCGCGCGGTAACGGTGATGGTCGCCTGCGCGCCCGCCAGAATATTGTCGAAGGTGGCGGTAATCAGCCCGGTGGCTTGGTCGAAAATCGCAGCAGGGTTCGTGCCGCCCGTTACGGCGACATTTTCGATGAAATAGCGCGGCGTTTGCAGTTGGTCGGTGATGACCACCCCGTACAGCGTCGCGGTGATGGGCGTCGTCGGCGCGGTGAGGGTGTATGTCACCAGCGAGCCGAGGGTCGCCGTGGGTTGCGGGCTGAACGTGACCGCCTTCAGCAGGTCGCCCGACACGGTTTTCAGCGCGGTGGAATGTGAACCGCCGCTGAAAATCCGCTCGAAGCCCAATCCGGGGGAACCGACTTTGTTGTCATACGCCAGCCAAACCTGACTTGGCAGGATGGTGTTGGCGGGCACACCGGCATCCACCTGCGCCACCACCGTGATGGTGATGCCCGGATGGCTCAAACCGGTGAAGGGATTCTCGTTGGTCAGTTGCGTCACCCCCCAAGTGATGACCCCCGTCGCGCCGACGGTCGGTTCCAGCCCCGGTTTCACCGTGCTGGCGCCATCATCGCTGCTGAACGCATAGCTGACAAAACTGGTGCTGATGGGCAGGCTGTCGGTGATGACCAAATCGTAACCCGGAATCGTCCACTGGTTGGAGATGAACAGGGTGTAGGTGATGAGCTGGTTCGCGCCGATGGTGCAACCCATATCATCCATTTTGGTGACCAGAATATCGTCAAATTCGCGCAAGCCTGTGCCGCCATTGGTGCGAATTCCGATTTGTCCCCCCGTCAGTGCGGCAGACGTATCGGTGAAGACCAATTCGCCATCAATGAACACCTGTATGGTATCGCCGAAGCCTTTCACTTCAACGTGATACCAGTGTCCCGGCGCAAAAGAACGCGCCAGCGATTGGGTGGTGTTACTGCCGCCCACCCGTCGAATTAATGTTAAACTCGGTGATGGCAAATTCTGCCAATCCAGCCGGTAATAATTATTTGAATCCAGCCGCCGGAAATACACACTGACAGAAGAATCATTCGTATCCGGGCGCACCATCAAACTGTAGCTGTAATCCGTCCAACCGGATGTGAGATTGTAGAAGCGTTCCCGGTATGCCGTTGATTGGCGATATGTGCCATTCGCCACCGTCCAACCGCTGCTGCCGCTCCAATCTTGGGCAAGATTGTCGTTGAAATTCTCCAGATAAAGCGTCGCGCCGCAATTGTTGGGGGTGACATATGTTTTGCCGATATGGAGCACCGGCTCAACAATGGTCACGGTCGCCGGGTTGGATATTTCGGAAACGGTATCATAGCTGACGGTGAACAGGTTGTCGAGCGTGGTTCCGTTGATGTTGCTGCCAGTGTTGAGCACCTGCGCGTCAAATTCCACCACGACGGCTTCTTCATCGGGGTCGGCATCGCCATTGGTGACCGTGCCGAAATTGAACACAGGGTCTGTGCCGTCGCCGAAAGGACCGCCGGTCACGGTGAAGCTGGTGGATGTGACGCTCGTGCCGGTCACGGCGGTGGTCACCGTGCCGGTGATGAATTGCAATCCGGCGGGCAGGGCATCGGTGATGGTGAAATTGGGCAGTGTCCCTTCGGGGATGGGCGCGACGAGCCGGAAACGCACTTTTTCGCCGATGGAAAGGTTGGCGGCAGTGGTGTCCGCATCAGTGGTGGAAACAATGGATTTCGCCGGCGAATTGACCAGCACCACCCGATAATCTTCAACTTCCCCATCAGGGGCGGTGAGGTACGGGGTGAGCACCGCTTGGGTGCTGTAGCGGAAGCGGGCATAGGTCGTGCCGGAAATCGCGCCGGTGGGCACGACAACCGTCAACCCGAATGTGCCGCTTGACGGGCGCGCGGTGGCGATTTGCTCGCCGGCGTCGTCCCAATCGCCGTCGCCGTTGAAGTCAATCCAGGCGTTCAAATAAGCCGTGGTGAACGGCGAAGTGGCGGTGATGGTGAGCGCATTATCCCGCCCGATGAACATCACGCCGGCCGGTTGCGCCACGGAGCCGAGATAATTCGCAAACTGCACGCCGTCCTCATCATCCGGCGCAGCAGTGGTATCGTCGCCCAACGCATCGAGGGAAGGTTGTCCGTCCAGTTCCGCGTCCACCCCGTTGCCCAAATACATGCTGGGGGAAATGATGTGTCGCCCCGCCAACGCCGCCGAAATCGGCTGGGTTGCGGCTTGCACGGGATAATTGTAATTGACACCATCCTGCGGCGCGTCGCCGTAATCGGTGGGGACCCAGTAGCCCATATCCCAAGCAAGGGTATCCGTCACCAAATTGATGGTCGTGGTTTCGGAATATGCGCCATAGGTGACATCAACGCCGGAAAGCTCACCGTCGCTGTCCACCGTATCATCCGCACCGGCATTGGGGATGGTCGCCGTGTAGGTGAAAGGCGAGCTGATGGGCGGGAAGAATTCCAAATAGTAGGTGGTAGTGGTGAGGTTGGTGAACAAATAATAGCCCGGATTGCCGTACTGGTCGGGACCGGTGTAGCGGTAATCGATCAGGTTGTTCGTGGTGGCATCATGGAGTTCCACCCGCGCACCGTTGATGCCCGGTTCCTCCGGCTGCTGGATGCCGTCGTTCTGCACGCCCGCCACATCGAGCCACACATAATCGCCGAGGTTGAGCGGGGTCACGGTGCTACGGGTGAGCTGCACACCCACCCGAATCGGTTCGGCGGGCAAAAGCTGTTTCCCCCCGCCGCTGGCGGTGAAACCGAAAGAGTTCCACGCAATTTGGTTTTCCGGCGCGAGATTCGGCGCGACCATATGCCACGTGAACGTCACCACGCCGCCGGTACTGACATCGGTTTCCGGCGCCAGCACCAGACAATTTGCCCCGCCGCTATCGCAAAAATCAAGTTTAATCGCCTGCACCGAAGTGGGGTCGGCGGGGAAGGTGGTCGTCCAATCGTTCACACAACCCGCCGGACCGGCGGGCACAACTTCTGTGCGGCAGGGATTCTGCGATTGGCTATACGAGACGGTCAGCGGCACGCCGGAGGGCGCGGTCACCGGCGACTGCATGTTCGGTCGCCACTGCGAGCCGCGATTTTCCCACGTGGCAATCACGCCGGTATCGCCGATGTAGGGCAGAATATCGTACATCACAATATTGCTGGTGGATACGTTGCTGGTATTGGTGATAATCATCTGCCAATCCACATACCCGCCGGGAACCGTCCAGCCGAGTTTGTTCCAACCGGCGTCTAATTCACCCCAAACGAATTTTTCGGAATCCATGGAAAGGAAAACACTGATATTCACCGGCTGGCTGGCAGTCTGACAACCGACATCGGTGAAACTGCCGTTCCCGTTCAAATCGAGGGTATCAGTATAAACTTGGTCGCCCGTGCACAATAGCGGGTTGACCGTGGTGGTATTCCACATCATATACGCCCGATTGTACAGCGTACCGGGTGGCGTCCCTTTTTTCACCCGCACGGTGAATTCCACTTCGGTGAAATGACCGGGCAATTGCCGGTATGGCGGACCCCATTCCCATTTCGCCAACTGCTGCGTGCCGCTCAGGGTGATGGTCGCCGTGGGCGCTGTCGCACCGTCCGCATTAATCAGCGAATACCACGTGTCGGTGGTGAGGGCAGGACGATAGCCGCCGTTGGTGATGGTATCGGCAACCACAATTTCCAGCCCGGGGGGCATCAAATCCGCCAAAATGATGGGCGCTTCCACGGGGTTGTGCGCCACGGTATCGTTGGATGCCACGAGCGTGATGGTGAAAACTTCGCCGGGATTGTACGGTCCGGCGGGCATGGATTTCGTCGGGCGGGGAATGGCGCGCTGGTCGATGATGGTGACGGTGGCGCAACGATTGCCGGAAACGAGCGTCGGCGTGCCGCCATTGTCCCATGTCGCTTCATAATCGGCGCAGTTGGTCAGCACCGTTCCGGCGGTGAGCGCGGGGTCAAGCGTGGCATCGAAGCCGCCTGCCCACGATGAGCCATACGGCACGGTGCCGATTTCCCAGCGAATGCCGGAAATCGCGTCGCCCGCCACACCCAAATCGGTGATGGTCACGGTAGCCGTTACCGCATACGGGTTGCCGGGGAGGGGATTCCACACGCCGCTGTTGTTCAATTCATAAAAAGCGTTCAACGGGGAAAGCACCGGATTCACATCAATGGAAACAATGCTGTGACTCACCGGCACAGTATCGGTGATGATGACATTGGTAGCGGTGATGGTGCCGATATTGTCATACGCCAAATCATAGCGCACCGGACCCCCGGCAAGTTCTTCCGTGCCCAAACCATCGTATGTGGATGGCGTGGTGGCGGTTTTGCTGAAACTGTCGGCGAAATAGGGGTCTCTCAGCGTCAGATTATAGGGACCGGGGAGGGTCAGTGTCACCGGCGGCGTGCCGTCTTCCGGCGTGCCGGTGATGACCACCGTGTTGGTGATAATTTCGCCGGCGATGGGGTCGTCGGCGTTGCCCGAGATGCCGTCGCGCCCATTGGCGGGGAATTGCACCACCAAATCGATGCTGTAACACCCGCCGACATCAATCACGCTGGGCAGTGTGCCGGTGGGGACATACGTCCAATTGACCGTGTGTGTGCCGGAATCATACGTTCCCGCCGGGTTGGAACTGATGTAAACCGCTTTGGCGGGCAACGGGTCGGAGACCTCCGGGTTGAGCAGACGCACCCCGCCGATATTGTCGGGGCTGCAAATTTGCAGCTGATACGTGGTGTTGAAATCCGTGCCGATGACGCCCGTACTCGCCGCGCCGGTGGCGACTTTGTTGGCATACATCTCGAACTGCCCCTGCGCGGTGGCGGTGGCATTGTTGCTCACCACTATCCCGTCGGTGGTGAAACTGGTGGCGAAATTGACCGCCTGCGTGCCGGGCAACGTCCCCGATGGGAATTTCGCCTTCACTTCCAGCAACCCGGTGGAACCGGCGGGCAGCGGATTGACAAAATTGAAGACCACGGTGTTCGTACCGGCATCAAACGTCACATTCGTGACATGGCTCGGCGGGGAAACGGTGGTAATGAATTGCAGCGCACTCGGCAGGGTATCGGTGATGACCGCGTTTTGACAATCGGAAAGAGCGCTGGCGCATCGGTAGTTGATGAAAAAGCTGAATTCCTGCCCGGAATCAACGTTCAACACCATTGAGCCGGAGCCGAAATCCATGGTCACATCCAGCACGGGACCCTGCGCCTGTGCTGTCAGTGCGGGGGCAAAAAATGCCACAACCATCCCGATGAAAATTCCTACTACAGCGCGTTTAAACATATCCATTACTCACTCCTTCACATCACTTCTAAAAAATGGCAAATTAAATTTCCCGGGTGGCAACCCCGGGTGACAACAGTTTATCTGTTTTTCACGGTTCCCGATTGTATGTCAGCGATTGCAGCACCCAACAGCCGCTTTGACGGCGCACCGTCCACAAATCCCCGCCCGGCGATACTTCATCCCCGATGCGGGTGGTGCCGGTGATGACCGCCGTATCGCCGGAAATGGCGATGTCGAACGCTTTGGGCGGCACGTCGGCGGGGGCATTGGGAAAGACCCGATAGGCGTATCGCTGGCGAATGGCGTCCGTACCGCGCCAGTGCCGGTCGTCGGCGGGGTTGTCCGGGGTGTGTCCCGCATCGGTGACGATTGCATCCGCCGCCCACAAATCCATCAGCGCGTCGATATTTTTCCGGGCAACGAATGTTCCCTCTGCAACGAGGGTGGCTTCAATGGCAGAAGCATCATCGGCAAATGTGCCCAGCCCGCACGAGCCGACAGTCGGCGGGGGGGGCGGGGGCGTCGGCGCGCACCCCAGCAGGGTCATCGCCAGCACCGCCGAACCCAACACAATTTTCAGGCGGCGTTGCGCGCCCAATCGCCGAAATCCGAAATCCGAAATCCGAAACACTATCGCGCCCGCCGCAACAATTGGCGCAGAAAATCGCCCTGCACCGCCAAAGTTTCCTCATCCGTGCCATACGGCGGCGAGGTGATGCGCACCAGCGTCACCCCGGTGGGGTCGTCGGGGGGCATCAGATAAAAATAGAAGACCCGATGTTCGGCGTCATCTTTCACCGCCGAAAGCCACAGCCCCCAAACGCTGCCCTCGGACAGGGCAATCTCACGCGAGGCGAGGTCGGTTTGCCAGCCGTCGGCATCGTAGCATAAATCCGGGGGGTGGAAACTGCGGGTTTTGTGGCTGCCAATCAGAGTGAGCCACAGTTGATGCCCCGCATCATCCCGATAGCGTCGCTGGACGAATTGCTCCGGTTCCAGCAAAATGAACACTTCCAGATTGGTCTGCGGCACATCTTCCCCGCGCCAGTTGCCCAGCGTCAGCGGCACGGAATCCAGCCCCTGTGTCATATCAATGGGCATTTTCGCGGTGACGATTTGGCGGCGTTTGGTGGCTTGCCAATAGTCCACATCCGCCAAATAGACTGCCGTGCCCGCCGAATCGGCGCGCAGTTGGGGCAGATAGACCGCCAGCGCCGCGAATGCCAACACGGCAACGGCTATAATACGTCCCAGCGCAGTGTTTTGCATCGCAATAACCTCGAAAGGGGGAGCAACAATATCATTGCCAGCAGGAAGAAGATCCCCCCGGCATAGGTGTGGTAAAATTCAAATGCCGCCGAAACGCCCCACCAGCGCGCCACGACAATCAGATTGGTGATGCGCAGGATGTTGCCCAGCATCGCCAACGGCACGGATGCCGCCACCAGCAGGGCTTTGCCCCACCACGGACCGTTCAGCAGATATGCTGCCAGCGAGGTGAGGGTCAGCAGGGCGATGATGGAGTTGATGCCGCTACACGCCGCACCGATGGTGAGGGTGGTGTTCGGCAGGGAGACCGCCGCGCCGGTGACGGAGACCGCCACGCCCAGCAGACGCGCCGCCCCCGCCGAAAGCGTCCCCGCCCACAACGAAAGGGGGAGCGTCGCCCGGTCTACAATCGGCAACGGGATTGCCAGCGCCAGAAATCCCAGCGGGAATGCCATGCGCCGCAGTGCCGCCACGCCCCACACAAACCAGAGCAGGGAGGCAACCAGCGCCACACTGACAATTGCCGCCACAAAAAATGTCTGCCGGCTGTAAAAAAACAGATACAACCCGCTGAACAGCGCCAGCCCGAACAGGGCGCGGTTGTCCGGGGTGCGGGTGGTGTATCGCCGCGTGGCGCGCCACACCAGAAACGCCGATATCGCCAGCACCAGCAATCCGTGGCTGTAATATTCATTCGACAACCATTCGCGGAAAACCCAACGCCATGTGGGGAACAACAGCCCGCCCAACAGCGCCGCGACGATGCCGCCAAAAATGAAGTTATTCCGCCGGAGCATCGCTGTCATTTTTCCGTTTGAATGCCGCACCGGCGAGTCCCGCCAGCCCCAGCCCCAACAGGGTAAGCGTAGTCGGCTCGGGGATGACCGGTCCCGGTCCGGCGGAAATGGGTGTCGGGGTGATGGTGAAGGTCGGCGAGGGGGTGATGGTGAAGGTCGGCGAGGGGGTGATGGTGAAAGTCGGCGTGGGGGTGATGCCCAGCGGCGCGCCCCCCTGCGCCGAAACGGCGGGTACGAGTATCGCCAGCGCCACCAGAGTCGCCAGCAACAGGGCAATCAGCATGGTATTTTTGGGGAAGGATGTTCGGCTTGGCATATGTTTCTCCTCTTTAAAAAGCAGTGGTCAGCTTTCGGTTTTCAGCGGTCAGTATTTAGCGGTCAGTTTTCAGCTTTCAGCGTACATCTGCGTTCAAAAAAGAATTGTCAGTCAATCAGGCTCGAAAACCAAAAACCGTAAGGGCGGCTCGTAAATCGTCCTCACGCCCGAAAACTGAAAGCTAACAACTGACAACTGGCAACCGACAACCGACAACTGACAACTATTTCGCTATCAGCGGCAGATACACAAAATCGGTGAACGGTCTTGCGGTGAAATTCATCGTCATCGCGGGGTCGCCAAACAGGGTGAAGGTGTCCAGCAAATCCTGATTGAACCCGTTGGCGAAAAGTTTCGCCTTGCCCGACAGCACCGCCGCGCCGAGATTCCGTTCCCCGTTGGTGATGAGTGCGTCATAAAACCCGGCTTGCAATTGACTGTGCCCGGTCGCCACGCCCAAACCCGTCGCGCCCCAGACCGCCACCGCCCCCCCACCGGCGCGACGCAACAAACTTTCGTCCAGCGTGGGGTATTCCGGGTGCTGAAAATAGCCGGTGAAACATGTCATCTCCAGCATCACCGGCAACCGATACCCGTTTGTCAACCGGGCAACATCATTTTCGGCGGGATTTTCGCGCCACCGGAACACCGATTCTTCCGTCACATTATTGGTGCGGGTTCCCCCCGCCCATTGATGCCACGAACTGTGTCCGTGAAACGTCACCATTCCTGCACCGGCACTGAATGCTTGTAAAAAATTTGTGCGCAATGATGAGATATTATTATACAACAGTGCGTCATTATACGCACACGGCGCACCGGAATCTTGAGGGTAATAATAGCGTATTCCCTGCATCGGCGCCGAAAGCCGATTCAGCGCCGCATCGGCGGCGGCGTAAAAATTACCCGCCGCATCGCAGTTGTCGCTCACAAAAAGTTGGCGCATATTCCAATCGCCGGGGACGGGCGTTTTTTCATAGCGCAGAATTTTGTCCACCACCGTCGCCGCCTCCGCCGCCGAATTGACCGGCAGCCGCCCAATCAGCATATCGGGGAAATTGTCAGCGCCGGTCAGGGTGACATACCGATTATCTACCGCTGTTTCCGCCGCCCACGGGGAAAAGTTGCGGGGGTCAACCGGCGCCAAAAACGGGGGGATGAAATTGGGATTGCCCCAGCCCGCATAATCTTTAAAATCGTAACTGCCATCGCCGACCAACAGCACAAACGACGGCGCGGGCGCAGTCCACGCGGTGAAGGCGTGCGCCAAAAACGTTTTGATGGCATCCGCCGACACCCGCCCATCTCCGAAGGCATCGTAAATGGCGGTCACATCCACGGTGACGACGCGCCAGCCCTGTGTGGCACGGTACGCCGCCAACGGGACAACCGCCGCCGCAAAATCGGGATGGGTGATGATGATGACATCCGCGCCATCGGGCGGGTCGGGGAGGGTTTGAGCGGGTTGAATCGCTTTGGGGGCGGGGATGGCGGCGCTGTCGGCAACCAAATAGCGGGCGGGAACCGTGCCGCCATCGCCAAAGGTGAGCGTGCCCGCGCCGGAAAGAGTCGCGCCGGTGACACGGGTCGGGGTGAGCGGGCGGGTCACATCGAGCACGATGGGATTTTGCCGGGCGGAAAAACTGTACGCGCGCGGCGACGCTTCCCCCGTGAAGAGCATTTGCCCGCCGTCGGTCGGTTGCGCAGCATATTGCAGCGACGCCGCATCCACCCAAAGGGCGCTTGTGCCGTCAACCACCGTGACGGTGACGGTATTCTGCCCGTTCCGCAAAATGCCGCCGGACACCGCCGCCGTGACGGCGTGCGCGGTGCGCCCGTCCCAAGTGGTCTCGGCGATGAATTGCCCGTTGAGGTACACCCGCACGCGGTGCGTTTCCGCCGAAATACCCTGCAACCACAGGGTCAGTTCCGCCGCCGGAGACGGCTGCGGGTTTTCCAGCATCAGCGAAAATTGCAGAGATGGATTCGGGTCGGCGAGCGCGTCCAGTTTTTCCCAGAACCAGCGGTCGCCGGCGTGGTCGGGGTATAATTCTTCGTAAAAATTGTTTTCCTCTGCCGTGGCAGTGAGCCGGATGGCGCCGCCGGACAGCCCCGCCGGGTCGCCCGTTTGGGTTGCCATACGTGCGCCGTTCCCCTGCCCCACCGACAGAAAATAAACGCCGTCATCGGTGGTGCGGCTGTAGGCGGGGTCAGCGAAAAAGATGAGCCGGTCGGCGGGGTCGCACTGCCCATCCGATTCTCCCGGCAGCCACACCGCAACGGGTCGGCGGGGATAGCCAACCGTCAATTGCAGGTGACGGGGGTCGAGCGTGGCGGTGTCCAGCCCGGCAGTCTGCATATCGGCGCAGGAAAGGGCGAAGAGTCCCCGGTTGGGGACGGTGATTTTTATTTCCGGCGCGGCGGACGCGGCAGAAGGGGCGCGCGTGGAAAGGGCTTCACGGGGAAGTTGCCAGCGCGCGGCGGCGGGATTCACCATCATCTCCCCGAAAAGGTTGGTGATGGGGTCGGTGGGGGGAACGATGGTTTTTCCGACACGCGGCGGAAGGTCATCGAATAAAATTTGAATGGTGACGGCGCGCAAAATGGTGGCGGTGCGCGCGGCGGGATTCACCCGCACGGGGTTGACGGTGAGCCGCGCGACACGTTGGCGGCGGATTTGGACGGGGGCGGAGAGTTCGACGGGGACGGCGGGGAAAGGGGCGTCGGCGGCATACAGGGCGGGGTCGGGCAGGTATTTTTCGGCGGCGACGGGCGGGCTGCCGACCGGGAAAAGGCTGACGGCGGGCAGGGGCGGCGCGGGCAGGACGATGGTTTCGGTTTGCACGGCGATGATTTTCAGGGTTGCGCCGCCGGTGGGGGGCAAGCCGATGAGGGCGGTGGCGTGGGGAAGAGTCGGCGTGCCGGGCGCGCCGTCGGCGGGCAGGGTGGCGAGCGAGATGACGGCGAAAGGGCGTCCGTCGGCGGTGCGGGTGGCGACGGTGGCGGCGGGGAAACGCCAGCGCAGGATGACGC
>CAZMXX010000035.1:0-17367 GCA_964570315.1 uncultured Anaerolineaceae bacterium
AAAATGAAGTCCGCCGCGTCCAGCAGGGTCAATGTTTGGTCGGACAACATCGAACTGGTGTCAATCACCAGCACCCGCGCGCTGGATTTCAGATGCGCCACAATCTGCGACAGCATCGGCGGGGTGAGCAACTCTGCCATCTCCGGGCGGTTGGGCGGCAACAGCAAATTCAGCCCGCTGGGGTGCGCAATCAGCACCTGCGAGACAATATCGGCATCAATATCGGCGATATTGCTCAAATCGCCCATCCCCCGGTCGCCGCGAATGTTCAGGTGGACGAACACGTCTCCGAATTGCAAATCACCGTCCATCAGGGTGATGTTACCGTGTGCCTGTTGCCACGCCAGCGCCAAATTCGTGGCGATGCTCGACGTGCCGGTTCCCCCTTTGGGGCTGTAAATCACCACCACGGGCGCGTCGCCGGTGTCTGCGTCGGGTTTGTTCGATGAACTATCGGCGGGGGCTGGGCTGGGTGTGCGTTTGCGGTGCGCCTCACCGGCAGCAACACTGCGATAGGTGGGGAGTCCGATTTTATACACCCGGCGGATACAATTCACCAGCTCATCCGCGCTGAAAGGTTTGGGTTGAAAATCGCGCGCGCCCGCCGCCATCGCCTGCCGCATATATTCAGGGTCTGCCTGCACCGACATGATGATAATCTGGCTGAACGCGGCTCGTTCCCGCATTTCGCGGGTGGCGGTGATGCCGTCCATATCGGGCATGTTAATGTCCATCAACACAATATGCGGCTTGAGTTTCGCCGCCATTTCCACCCCCTGCACCCCGTTGTACGCCTGCCCAATCACCTCCATATCATCTTCAAAATAGATGAGTCGGCTCACATTTTCAGTGGTGCCGACATTATCATCCACCACCAAAATGCGGATTTTCCCGGAGTCGGTGGCTTGGGGGAGGGGCGTTTCGGCGCGGAAGGGTTTGATGTCAACCGGGGCGGAAACCTGACGCGCTTTGGGCGGGTCATTGATGAATTTGGGCGGCTCAACGGGCGACGGTGGCGCGGAGACGGGCGGGGGCGATGGTTTTTTCTTGGCGCGGGTCAGTATCCAAATTGTGGCAATGACCAGCCCCACAAAAATAATTGCAGCCGCTAAAATAAAAATAAGGGTTGTGGATGGCATAACCTTTCCTGTATGGATTATGAAGCTGATTGAACCACAATTTCACCCGCGCCCGCCGAAGCGTGACAGCGGTAAACGGTGGCGTGGTAACAGCATGTTTTGCCGGTGTAGGCGTCTTCCACCGCTTCGGCAACGGCGGTGGCGACGGCATTCGGCGCGAGGGCAACGCAGCACCCCCCGAACCCGCCGCCGGTCATCCGTGCGCCGAAAACACCCGGCACCGTCTGCATAATTTCAACCAGCGCATCAATTTCCGGCACGGTGATTTCAAAATCATCGCGCATAGATGCATGCGATTCGTTCAGTAGTGTCCCCACCGTCGCCATATCGCCCCGTTTGAGCGCGGCGGCGGCGCGGACGGTGCGCGCATTTTCGGTGATGACGTGCCGCGCCCGGCGTTTCAGCAGGGGCGGCAGGTCGTCGGCGCGGGCGGCGAACCGTTCGGGCGTGACATCGCGCAGTGCCGGCACACCGAAAAGCTCGGCGGCGGCGTTGCATTGTTCGCGGCGGGTATTGTATTCCGAATCGATCAGCCCACGTTTTACCCCGCTGTCCACAATGATGATGGCGGTATCGGCGGGGACGGGGATGGGTTCAAAGCTCAAATCGCGGCAGTCAATCAGCAGGGCATGGTTTTTCTGCCCCAGCGCGGAAATGAATTGATCCATGATGCCACATTGCACGCCGACAAAATCATTCTCCGCGAGCTGTCCGGCGCGGGCGAGTTGCACGCCGTCCACCGGCAGCCCGTTCAATTGCAGAAAGGTGTGTCCCAGCGCCATTTCCAGCGCCGCCGACGAACTCAGTCCCGCACCGGGCGGGATGTTCCCGGCAATTGCCAGCGATGCCCCGCGCAGGCTGTATCCCGCTTCCAACAGCATTTTTGCCATGCCGCGCACATAATTCGCCCAGCGATGCCCGGCAGAGGGGAGGATGGGTTTTTCCAAGTCGAAGGTGTCGGTATCGTCCATATCGACGGCGAAAACCTCAACCGTGGCATCGGTGCGGGGAACGGCGGCGACCACGGTTTGGTAATCAATGGCGACGGGAAGGACGAAGCCGTCATTGTAATCGGTGTGTTCACCGATGAGATTGACACGTCCCGGCGCACGGAAAATTCGCGGGTGTGCGGCGGTGGGAAAATGCAATTGTAATGCTGCACAGGCTTTTTCTGCCAAATTCATACATTGCTCCGGAAGCGGGATTGTCGGCAAGCTTATTGTATCAGAAAATAATGGAGTTTCATAGTCTCAAAAGGTATTTTAAAAACAAAAACGCCCGGAATTGGGCGTTTTGAGTGGAGATGCCGGGGGTCGAACCCGGGTCCAAACATGCTGGCTGGAAACGTCTACGAGCATAGTTGACACTCAGAATCTCGGACGGGTGTTGTCGGTCAACAGAGGCTACCCATCCCAGCCGATGAAATCTTAGCCGGTGAGTATCGGCGTACCACCGGAGCACCTCGAATTAAACGTCGGGCGGCGCCCCCTCTCGAGGGAAGGAGACGCAGTCCGCGCCCCGGTAAAGGGGCGTTAGTGGCTCAAACTAACTTATGCCGCGAGGGGCAAAGCGTTGTAAGAGCGACCGTTGAAAGCAGGTACTTTCTCGGCATTTGTTTTTTTGAGACAGTTTTTCGAGTTACCTCAGCTCGGCTCGCGGTTCACAGCCTTCCACATGCCTGTCGAAACCATTTCATCCCCTCACCGACAATTATACCAAAGTTTGCGCAGAATTTCAACTTTGTGAAACATTAATTCTATGTGTCCAGCGCCATCAGCTCATCGTATTTTGCGCGGACGTTTTTGATGTCCGTCCACGTCAGCGCTTTGGGTGAGCCGGGCGTTTTTTGCGGATTGCGCAACAGGTAGGCGGGATGGAACATCGGCATGACCCAATAATTGCCCCGCTGATACCACTGTCCGCGCACTTTGGTGATGCCCCGTTTTTCTCCCAGCACGGTGAGCATGGCATACCGCCCGATGAGCAGAATGATTTTCGGAGCAATGAGGCGGATTTCTTCATATAAATACGGCTTGAAAAATTCAATCTCCGTGGGCAGGGGGTCGCGGTTGTTGGGCGGGCGACGCCGCACCACGTTGGAGACATAAACGTCCGTTTCCGGGTTGAAGTCCACCGCTTCGAGAATCTTGTCCAGCAGTTTCCCGGAACGCCCCACGAATGGTTTTTGCAGGCGGTCTTCCTCCGCGCCGGGTCCCTCGCCGATGATCATGAGCTTGGCGGCGGGGTTGCCCCGGTACACCACAATATTGCCGCCGAACTGCTCCAGCGGGTCGCCGGTGAGGTTTTGCAGGGCAGTGACAAATTCCGCATGGGAGGAAAAATGGGGTTCGGTTAATGATGGTTGGGTAAACATGGCGTGCCTCAAATTCGATTGAAATCCTCTTTTTTCCATTCTACGACAGGTTTGGGGGTTGGGCAAGTTTCCGCGCCGCCCGCTCCGCCATTCCACAATCACCCAACCGCTTTGGCGATGTCCGGTTTTATGCTACAATTTTGCAATCTGATAATTTTGGGGTGCTATGGATAATATTAATGCCGAAGTGCAACGACGGCAATCGAATATCGTTTCGCAATGGATGCCCTGGCTGGTGGTGATAGCCCTGGCGGGGATTACGTCGGTGCTGTGGCAGCCCATTTCGATTTTACTCTCTTCGGGCGATGAAGCGGCATTGGCGGCGAGCATGGACGCGCTCGGCTGGTGGGCGCCGTTCGCGTTTCTGGCGCTCAGTTTGGTGCAGATTATCGGCGCACCGATACCGGGGTATCCGGTGCAGCTTTTGGGGGGCGCGCTGTTCGGGCTGGTGTGGGGCGGCGTGTACGGGGTGATTGGCGTGGTTGCCGGCGGCGTGCTGGCGGCATGGTTGGCGCGCCGGTTGGGGCGTCCCTTCATTGAACACCACGTGGATGCCGAGACGCTGATGAAATACGAGCGGCTCGCCAAACTGGAATCGGTGGGGCTGTGGGTGGTCATTCTGCTGTTGCCCGTAGGCGACTTCCCCTATTTCATCGCCGGATTGAGTCGCGTGCGGTTGCGGACGCTGGCGATTGCCACCCTATTGAGCCGGGGTCCGTTCACCTTTTTGATTGCTTGGATTGGCGCATCATCGGTGCAGGCGCCGCCGTGGATTTTCATGGCGCTGGTGGTCGGCGTGCTGGTGCTGGTGGCGCTGGGGTATGTGTTCCGCGCCCCGCTGACCGATTTTTTCGATGCGCATATTTTGCACCGGCTGGAATAGCCTGATTTTTCCATTGACATGCCTGAATCGGCGTGGTACAATTCAGCCGTTTTATCCGAACAGAAATTGAGGCAATATTCTTGAAAGCGTTGTGTGTGAGCGACAAGGTAGTCAGTTGGCTATATAGCCCCGCCGTGTTAACCAAAGCAGAAGGGGTTGATGTGATTTTTGGTTGCGGCGATTTGCCATACTACTATCTGGAATATCTGGTGAGCATGCTCAACGTGCCGATGTTTTACGTTCACGGCAATCACGACTCCGAGCAGGAGTACACCCCCTCCGGCGAGGCGATTACCGGACCGGGCGGCGGTGTCGATTTAGACGGGCGAGTGCAGGAAATCAACGGTTTGCTGGTGGCGGGATTGCAGGGTTCCATCCGCTATAAATCCGAAGGGACTTTTCAGCATACCGATTTGGAAATGTGGATGAAGGTGTACAAACTCGCGCCCCGTTTGCTGATGAACCATATTTTCAAGGGGCGTGCGCTCGATGTGCTGATAGCCCATTCGCCCCCGCTGGGCATCCACAACGGCTCCGACCATGTGCATCGCGGGTTTGCGGCGTTTTTGTGGCTGATGCGCACCTTCAAACCCCGCTACCTCATCCACGGACATCACCACGTGTACCGCCTGACTGAGCAGACGGTCACGCTGTATTTTGACACCATCGTGAACAATATTTATCCCTATAAAATTTTGGATATTCCGGAGCGGCGATATTATGTCCCGTCGCGGACGGAAGACGGAACGGAGAAATTATGAGCGAACGGAAACCGATTGTCGCTTTTCAGGGCGAGCGCGGCGCCTTCAGCGAAGCCGCCGCCGTGAAGTTTTTCGGGGCGGATATTGACCCCCTGCCGTGCGAATCGTTTGAAATTGTCTTCGACCGGGTGACATCCGGTGACGCCGACCAGGGGATTGTGCCGGTGGAAAACTCGCTGGCGGGGAGCATTCATCGCAATTACGATTTGCTGCTGCGCTACGATTTGACCATCGTCGGCGAGGTGCAATTGCGGATAGCCCATCAGTTGATGGTGTTGCCCGGCGTGCAAAAAGAGGACATCCGCACCATTTATTCCCATCCGCAGGCGTTGGCGCAGTGCGAACGCTCGCTCACCGCCCATTTCCCGCAGATGAACCGCCAGCCGACCTACGATACTGCCGGCAGCGCGAAGATGCTCCGCGAGCAGAATATCCGCGATGGGGGTGCAATTGCCAGCACCCGCGCCGCAGAAATTTACGGGATGGAAATTCTGCATCCCGATTTGGAGGATAATTCGGAAAATTACACCCGTTTTTTAATCATCGCCCGCGAGCCGGTTGAACCGGTCGGCGAAGCCAAAACATCCATTGTATTTTCCATGCCGAACCAGCCCGGCGCGCTTTTCAAAAGTATGGCGGTTTTCGCCCTGCGCGATATTGATTTGACGAAAATCGAATCCCGTCCGTTGCAGGGAGAACGCTGGCAGTACTTTTTCTATCTCGATTTTGTCGGCAGCCGTTCGGAACTTCATTGCCAAAACGCGCTCAATAATCTGCGGGAAATCACCGGCTTTTTGCGCGTTTTGGGTTCGTACCCCAGAGGAGTGTGACGATGACGATTATCAGTGTTTTTGGGAGCAGTGCCCCGCAGCCCGGCTCGGCGGATTATGAACTGGCGCGGCAGATGGGGCGATTGTTGGCGGAAGCAGGTTTCGCGGTGCAGACCGGCGGCTATGGCGGGGTGATGGCGGCGGCGAGCCGGGGCGCGGCGGAAGCGGGTGGCGAAGCCATCGGCGTGACCTGCGCCCAAATCGAGGCGTTCCGTCCCATGCCGCCCAACGAATGGGTGACGCGGGAAATCAAGCATGAAACGTTGCGCGAGCGGCTGGCATATCTGGTGGAACACAACGAGGGTATCATTGTGATGCCGGGCGGCGTCGGCACGCTGACCGAACTGTCTTTGAGTTGGAGTCTGGTGCAGGTCGGGGAAATTTCGCCGCGCCCGATTGTGGCGGTGGGGGGCTTGTGGGCGCGCACCATCAACGCATTTTTATCGCCCGAATATGTTCCCGAACAATACGCCGCATTGGTGCAACTCGCCAAAACGCCGAAAGATGCCCTATCGATTTTAACCCGGCAGAACCGGGCGTAACGGAGGTGGCGATGATAAATGTTGTGGTGCGTCCGGCAACCGTGAACGATGTTGAGACGATTGCCCAATTGCGTTCCATCGGGTTTGGAACCGATGCCGCCGTGGTGCGGGCGCACATCAAAAATAATCCGCGCTATACCATCAAAGATATTGTGATGGCGGATGTTGACGGCGAAAGTTGCGGCACTGCCTGCGCCTTTTCCGCGCCGATGTGGCTCAGCGGTGTGCCCGTTTCGATGGGAGCGGTGGCGGGCGTGACCACCCATCCTCGTTACCGGATGAAGGGCGTTGCCAAAGCGATGATGCTGTATCTGATGCGGAAAATGGCGGACGACGGGCTGGCAATCTCCACCCTTTTCCCCGCCGAGCACACCATGTATTATCGGTACGGGTACGGCGAAGCCGCAGTTTGGCATCATTACAGCATCAACCCGCAGAATATTCCCTTTTTTGATGAAATTTCGGCGGTGCGACCGTACCGTGATGATGACCGCGCCGCACTGCAATCGCTGTATCGGGGGACGCAACTCAGCCGGAACGACGGGCGATTGTCGCGCCCGACGGCGTGGTGGGAACGGTTCACCGATGCGGCACAGCGCACGGGGACGCGCCGGTTGATGGTGTTCGATGATGGCGGGGTGGCGGGGTATGTGAAACTGGTGCTGGATGCCAAAAAAACGTTGCGCATCAATGAATTGGTTGCCCATACCGATGCCGCCTATCGGGGGCTGTGGGCATATGTTGCCGCCCAGCCGGAAGTGACCGCCATCAAATATCACGCCCCCGCCGATGAACCGTTGTATCATCTGCTGAACACCCCCACCGATAGTTTCGGTGGCGGGCGCGGCTGGATTTTCAACGATATTTTTCACGCCACATCCACGTTTATGCTGCGGGTGATAAACCTCGCCCAAGCCCTCACCGAGCGGTTTTACCCCGCCGATTTGCAGGGGCAGGTGACGCTGAAAATTGACGACCCGCAACTGCCGCACAACGCGACGCCGTTGCAATTCCGGGTGGTGGACGGGCGCGCCGAGACGCATCCCGCTTCGGCGGAGGCGGTGGATGTGGCAACGGACATCATCACTTTTTCAAAAATTTACTGCGGATTTTTACACCCCGCGCACGCTCGCCGTTTGGGGAAACTCGCCGCTGGTGATGCCGCCGTCGAATGGTTGGGGCGGGCAATGGCGGCTCGCCCGCTGTACATCCATTCCACCGATTGGTTTTAATGTCTTCACGTAGTGTCATCCTCAAAACTGCCCTGTGCAACGAACGCGCCAATCTTTACTTCAATTGCAGACTATGGTATAATTTTAACGTTACGTCAACTTGAACGGGTGAACGAATCGTGAAACCGTCAGACACATCGCCCCGATATTTAAACGAATGGGCACAGAAAATCAAGCGCGCCGGGTTAGCCACCCCCGCGATTTTGGCGTTGGAAACGCACAAGCCGCTCAGTTTCATTTTGAGCCAAGTGATGCTGGTGGGACAGCCCATGCTCGATTTTTTCCTGCCTCGGCACGTTTCAAATAATGCAGTGCAACTATTTGCCGACCGAAAACGGTTGGAGCAATTTATTGATGCGTTGGAAGAAAAATGATTTCGATTTCTGCGGCATTGAGTTTGGTACTATTAATTATCTTCGGTCTGTTGATTCTATATTTTGCCGTGCGCGCCAAAGACCGCCGCGTTCCGTCTCTGCGACCCATTCCCGCTTTTGATGCGCTGAAAAAACAGGTGGCTGAATCCATCGAGGCGGGCAAGCAGGTGCATCTCGCGGTGGGAACCGGACTCATCACCGACGCGACCACCGCCGATACGCTGGCGGGCATCGAAACGCTGGCTTACATCGCCGATAAAACCGCGCCCGCCAAAACATCGCCGGTGGTCACCGCCGCCGACCCCGTGGTGGCAATGCTGGCGCAACAAGTGGTGAGCAATTCGCTCGCGCATGACGCCGACGCAATTGCCGCTACGGCATCGAATGTGCGCTGGGTGTCGCCGGAACCTGCTGCGTATGCTGCCGGGGTGATGGGCGTGGTGGCGCAGAAAAATATCCACAGCAATGTGATGGTCGGAAAATTCGGCGATGAATTTCTGCTGATGAGCGAATCGGCGCAGCAGCAGAAAAATCCCGTGCCGACCATTGCCGCCGGTAGCGACCCCAACGTGTTGCCGTATGTGTATGCGACCACCGACCACGGCATTTTGGGCGAAGAGATGTTCGCGGCGGGGGCATATCTGGCGGAAAAACCGACCCACATTGGCAGCGTTTTGGCGCAGGATGTCATCCGGTGGGGCGTGAGTATCGTCATTTTTGGCGGTGTGATTCTGAAAGCGTTTGGAGTGTGGTGAGATGACCAAACTGGGACGCATCATCGCCACCGTTGTGGCGGTCAGTGGCGGCATCATTGTTTTGTTGGGCTATTTCTTGCCCCCGTTCCAAAATACGGGCGCGTTGTTGCTCGGTTGGGCGGGAATTGTGGTTGCCTTCGCGCTGCTGTTGGGGATTGTCAACCTGTTGCGCGTGCATATTGACCGCATCCGCCACCGCCGTGAAAATTATCTCTACAGCGCGGTATTGCTGATTGCCTTCGCGCTGACGCTGCTGGTGGGGCGAGACGGTCCCGCATCGGCGGGCGGGGTAGCGATGTTCAACTATGTGCTGCGTCCGCTGGAATCCACGTTTTTCGCGCTGATAATCTTTTTCATCGCCAGCGCCGCCTATCGCGCATTTCGCATCAGTAATTTTGAAACCTTCCTTTTTGCCGCGTTCGCTATCGTTGTTTTGTTGGGGCAGGTTCCCGCCGGTTTCCAACTGTGGGCGGATTTACCGCTGGTGAAAGAATGGATTCTCCGCGTGCCGGTGATGGCTGGCACGCGCGGCATCTTGCTCGGCGTTGCATTGGGAACGATAGCCACCGGCTTGCGCGTGCTTCTTGCCGCCGACCGACCGTACGCGGATACGAATTAATTGGGTTGATTTATGGCACAATCGAAACAATCGCCATCTGAATTGAATATGGGGCAACACATCCCGGAACCCACGCCGGAATGGCTGCGCAATCTCTTGTTCAAATACGGGCTGGATGAAGGCATTCTGGATGGTGTCCCGACGCAGTCGCAACAAATGCCGTCTACGCCGCCCGATTTCAGCAACGCCACCACCGATATTTCCGGCGTGTTGAACCGGCTGGCGGAAACGCTGCCGCATGATACCGCCCGTTCGCCCACCTCGGTGGATTGGGGCGATAAACCCGGTGCGGAAGCGGAAACGTCGTCTTCTGCGATGGATGAATTGCTGGCAAGTTTGCGCGGGGTGGATGAACCGGCGGAACCGGCGGAACCGGCGGAACCCGCAGAACCGCCGACCCCCGCTGCGGAAACTCCCGATTGGCTGGACGAAACTTCGGCGGAGGAGATGCCCGCCGTCCCCGTTTTCTCGATGCCGGATGCCACCACCAGCGATGACTGGCTGGCAGATTTGTCGGACAGCACCACAGATGATACCGCGCCGACCGATGATGTGCCCGATTGGCTGATGGATTTCTCCGGCGATGAAGCGCCTATTTTGTCCGAGCCGACCCCGGTGGATGCGGTTTCGGAGCCGCCGCCCGCCGCGGAGCCGTCCGCACCGGCGGAGGATGATTTCGCATGGTTGGATGATATTGTGGCGGGCGAGCCGTCCTCTGCCTCCCCCGCTGTTTCCGCGCCCGAAGCGGCGGCAGATGTTCCGATGGAACTGCCGCCCGCCGAATCGCCATCCCCCCCTGAAACGGAAGATTGGGATGCGGCATGGTTGGCGCGGGTGGCGCGAGAATATCCCGTTGACCCCGCCATCGCTTCGACGGCGGATGCCGGGGAAAGTGCGCCGCCGCCCGATGAGCCGGAAATCGGCGGCGCGGATGATGAGCCGACGCTGACCGAGCCGGATGTGCCCGATTGGCTGGATAATTTGCGCAGTGTGGTGGATGACGCGGCGGAAACGCCGGACGCTTCGGTGGAAACCGCGGCGGATGTGCCGGCGGTGTCGGAACAACCGGCATCGGAGGATGTGCCCGATTGGCTGAACGATGTTTCTGCCGAGCCGGAGGCTTCGGTGGATAAGTCGGTTGATTGGTTGAGCGAGTTGCGCGGTGCGCCGGATGACACGGCGGAATCTGCGACGGATGCATCGGCAGAGGCGGAGCCATTCGCGTTGGGTGATGTGCCGGATTGGTTGAACGATTTACCCTCGGAACCGGACGCGCTGGAAAGGGACGCGCCCGATTGGCTGGGAGATTTGCCGGACACGGTGGATGATGAGCCGGTGGCGGAGACGTCGGCGGCGCAGCCCGATGATTTTTCGGCGGCGGAAACGCCGGATGAGGCGACAAGACCCACAGCGGAAACATCTGAAGATGATTTACCGGCGTTGGCGGATGTGCCCGATTGGCTGAACGATGTCTCTGCCGAACCGGCGTTGCTGGCGGGCGATGCGCCCGATTGGCTGGATGATTTGCGCGATACGGCGGAAGAAATCACCCCCGAAGCGGTGCCGCCGTTGTTCGATGATTTCTCGGAGGGGGCGGAAAGCGAGCCGGAGGCAACGCCTGCCGAGTCGGCGGCGGCGGATGAGCCGGATGAGCCGGTGTCGGCGGATGTGCCCGATTGGCTGGACGATTTGCGCGATACGGCGGAAGAAATCACCCCCGAAACGACGGAACCGTTGTTTGAAGACGCGCCCGAACTGCTCCCCACAGGATCCGATTTTGAGGCGATTCCCGAAACGGAGACGGATGAACTTTTCACCGACATATCCATCCCCGATGAAGACGAACCGGATGCCACCGAAACCGAGCCTTCTCTTTGGGACGAAACACCGGAAGTGGAAGATTTGTTCGCCGACGACCCGGCGACTTTTGCGCTGGATGTGCCCGATTGGATGGACGCGCTCGATTTGGATGCCCCCGATGATTTTTCGATTGATGAACTCGATGAGGCGGTGGAGGAAATCGCCCCGACGGTGACGCCAGCCGAGCCTCCCTTCGAGTCGGAAGAAATTATTGCGGAGGACGAATCGCCCGCCGAAGCGGAAGAATCGCTGTTTGATGAACTGACTGCGCTGGCGGACAAAACGCCGTCCGCGCCGGACGTTGCCGAACCCCCGCCGGACGAACCCCCCGCCGACGAACCGTTTTCCGTGTTGCGGCAATCGTCGCCCGGATTATCGTCCGGGACGGCGTTCAAATCCGCAACGGGCATGGATGCCGCCCGCGATTTCTACGATATTGTGACGCCGTCGCCGCTGTTCCCCGGTGCGCCGAGTGTGCCGAAAACGCGGTCTCGGGTGGGGCGGCTGGTGCAGATGATATTGAGTTTGCTGTTCATCATCGCCATTGGCGTGCCGCTATTTTCGCATTTTGACCGGGGGGGATTTCCGCTCCCGTGGCTGGAACCGTCCCCCGCCGAACAGGACGCCATCCGCAGTGAATTGCAGACGGTGGTCGGCACGCAGTTGCCCGACGCGGTCGCGGTGGTTTCCTTCGATTACACCCCTGCCACAGAAGGCGAACTGACCCCGCTGGCAATGGCGGTTGTCCAAAAGTTGCTGGGGCAGGGGATGCGGGTGATTGCGGTGAGCCTCGACCCGGAGTGCGTGGGGTTGGTCACAGCGGTGGTCGATGCGGTTGCGCCGGAGAAGTACGGTTCGCGGCTCATCAACGCGGGTTATCTGCCCGGCGGACCCATCGCGGTGCGCAATCTGACCGCTCCCGGTGCGTTGGGCGCACTGCGCGACGCGGCGAGCGGCGAGCGGCTTTCATCGCTCCCGGCGTGGGCATCCATCAAAGATTTGAACGCGGTGGGGATGGTGGCAACCATCAGCGCCAACGCCGATACCATGCGCTGGTGGGTGGAGCAGACTTCGGTAGTGGGGGGCGATGCGCCCACCTTTGCCCGAATGGCGGCGGTCAGTGCGGCGGTGGAGCCGTTTGCGCGTCCGTACCGCGACTCGAATCAATATAACGCGCTGATTGTGGGCATCAACGGCGCGGCGGCGCTGGAATCGGCGCGCCCGCAAAAAACATTGGGTCCCGCCAGCGCGATGCTCGACAGCCAATCGGTGGCGCATCTGGTGGTGATGGTTTTACTGCTGGTCGGCACCATTGCCGGACTCATTGTCAAATACGGTCAAGAGAGCGAATAATCATGGATACAATCGGCTTGATTCTCAGTTTGACGCTCACCTTAATGGTGCTCAGTTATATTTTTGGCGAAAATCCGCTCTTCAAACTCGCCGAGCACATTTTTGTGGGGGTCAGTGTGGGCTATGCCGTATTGGTCGGGTGGTATTTGGTCATCAATCCGGCGCTCTTTCAACTCAACCCCGATGCCGGTACATTCAATTTATTGACGAAATTCCCCCCCGCGATTTTGGCATTTTTGCTGATATTCAAAGTGCGCCCGAACCAGACGCGCATCGGCGGGATATTGGGGGCGGTGGCGCTGGCATTTTTGGTGGGCGTCGGAGCGGCGGCGGCGATTGCCGGTGCGCTGCTCGGCACGCTCATTCCCCAAACCGTCGCCGTCGCCGGGATTGACCTCAGCGCGGCAAATCCCGCTTACGCCGATGCGCCCGCGTTCTGGTTGCATAATCAATTTTTAAGCAATATTGTCATCATCATCGGCACGGTGGGAACCCTGTTTTACTTCACTTTCACGTACCGCCCGCAAGGGATGCTGTCCGGTTTTCGGAGCGGTTTTGTGAATTTCTGGGCGGGGATGGGGCGCTGGATTGTGCTGATCACTCTGGGGGCATTGTTCGCCAACACCGTGAGCGCGCGCGTGGCGTTGCTCGTCAGCCGGGTTCAATTTTTGGTGGATGGCATCTGGACGCTGGCGGGCGGTTAATTTTCATCTCGGTTCTTCCATGCTTGGGTAAAATTTCAGATTTGATGAAACGGTAATGGCGAAATCAATTCAGTCCATGATAGCAATTGATTGCGGCGCATCATTCACCAAAGCGGTGCTGCTGACGCAATCCGATTCGCGTTTTCGGTGGCAGGCGGAAGCGGTGACACTCAGCACGCCCCGCGCACCATGGATGGATGTGGCGTTGGGGGCGGATGATGCGCTGGTGATGCTGGCGGAGCAGACGGGCAAAACCTTCCTCTCTCCCGACGGCGGCGACATCATCGGCGCGGATGCGGTGACGATTGTGACCACCGCCGGTGACCCGTTGCGGGTGATGCTGGCGGGAACCACGGCGGGCGGCAGTCTGCAAGCGGCGCGGCGGGCAATTGCCACCGCTTTTGCCATGCCCGTGGCGGAATTCGCACTGGATGATCCCCCCGAAGCCCGCCTTGCCGAAGCCCGCATCGCCAAAATTCACCAAACCCCCGCCGATGTGCTGTTGATGGTTGGGGGCATTGATGGCGGCATCGCCGAGCCGGTGCTCGATTTGGCGCAGGTGATGGCGATGGCGCTGCAAACGATGCCCGCCGCGCGCCGTCCGGCGGTGATTTTCGCGGGCAACAAACAATTACGGGCGCAAATGGCGAGCATTTTCGGTAGAATCACCGATTTCAAATCGGTGGACAATGTGCTGCCCGCTCCGGGCATAGAAATGCCGGACGGTGTGCGCGCCGAGTTGGAGATTCTGCATCAGCAGAAAAAATACGCCGACATACCGGGTGGGGATACCCTGCGCCGGTGGTCGGGCGCGCCCGTGCTTCCCACTGCCACCTCTTTTGCTCATACCGTGCATTTTCTGGGACAAACCTACCGCATTAATGTGCTGGGGGTGCAAGTCGGCAGCCGAACCATCACCCTTGCCGCCGTGAACGACGGTGTGCCGCGCACCTTCATCGCCCCGAATGCCGGTATCGCCGGTGAGCGCACCCCGGCGCAGGTGGCGACGCTCGCCACGGATGCGGCGCGCTGGCTCCCCTTTGAAATGCCGACCGAACAACTGCGCACAATCGTGTATAATCGCGCCATTTACCCGCACACCATCCCCGCCAACTCCAAAGAGATGATGATTGAAGCCGCCGTGTTGCGTGCCTGCCTGCAACAAACGCGCGCGCGGATGATGTCGGCGCGGGAAACTTCGCTGCCGGTGGATGTGATTGTCGCGGCGGGGCAGTCGCTGACGGGGATGGCGGATAAAAATCTGCTGGCGCTGACACTGTTGGACGGATTGCAGCCCGCCGGAATTTTCACCATCGCGCTTGAAAAACATCATTTATTGGGGATGTTGGGGGCAATTGCCGCCGTTGACCCGCGGGTGGCAACCGATGTGGCGGCATTTGACGCGCTTGAAAAACTGACCACCGTCGTTGTCCCCACGGGCGATGGATATGCCGGGGATGTTGCCCTCAAAATCAAATTCACCCCGGCGGAAGGTGAACCGGCGCGCACCGAAACCATCCGTTTTGGCGAGTTGTGCCATCTGCCCGACACCGCCGGAAAACAATTGGAACTGGTGCTGCAACCGGGGCGACGGTTCAGCCTCGCTGCCGACGGTTCATCGCCCGGCAAACGGCTGACGGTGGTGGTGGATGGCGGCTCGCTGGGGGTGATTGTTGATGCGCGCGGGCGTCCGCCGGAAACGGCGCGAAAAGATGCCGCTCGCATTGCCCAACTGCGGCAATGGCTGTCGGCAGTGGACGCCGATTTTGAAACGGAGGCTCAGTCAAATGAGACTGCCAACCCGGCGGATTGAACGAAATACCACCCTCACCGTGCGGCGCTGTTTGCCCATCCCCGGCGAGATTTTCGTGCGGGTGGGGCAGACAGTCGCACCCTCGGATATAGTGGCGCGGGCGGCGCTGCCGAGCCACTATACCGTGGTGAATGTTGCGCGGGCACTGCGGCAATCTCACCCTGATATGGCGCAGGTGATGCAGTTGCGGGTGGGCATGGACGTTTCGGCGGGGGATGTGCTGGCTCGGGCGCACGGACGATTTCCGGCGGGTAAACGGGTGTGCAAATCGCCGGTGGATGGCGTTGTGGCGGCAATTGTCGGCTACCGGGTGTTGATTGAAACGGAAGCGCGTTGGGCGGAACTTGCGGCGCTGGTGCATGGCACGGTGGAAACGGTTCAGCACACGCTGGGCGTGACTCTTTCCACCACGGGTGATGCCATTGATGGCGCGTGCGGGCTGGGGGATGATGCGTTTGGCGAACTGACGGTCATTTCGGATGCGGCGCAGTTGGGGGAAAACGACGCGGAATTGCAGGGAAAAATTGTGGTGATGCGTGCTGCCATCACCCCGGAGATTATTCGCGATGCCGAATCTGCGGGTGTGCGGGGAATCATCGGCGGCAGTTTTGACCTTGCCGTGCCGGATATGTCGGCGCCGTCTGCGCTCGCATTGGTTGCCACGGAAGGCATCGGCGCGGCGGAAATGGCGGAACCATTTTTCGATATGCTGGCAGCCGATGCCGGTAACAATGTCGCGCTGGAAGTGTCGGGCGGGCGAGGCAGACCGCGTTTGGTCATCTCCGGCAAAGAATCGGCGGTACTGCCCCGGCAATTCAGCACCGGCACACTGGGACAACTTTCGGCGCACGTGCGGGTTCGTGTGCCGCAAAATCCGCATTTGGGCTGGGGGGAACTTCAGACGGACGCGGACGGACAATTTACGGTAGAATTCGCCACCGAAACCCGCACCATCCCCTGGCAAAATTTAGAACTGCTCCCCTGATTTCGTTAGTGTAAAGTAATTTCTGTAAAATTGGCGGGGGTGAGTATCCTGTGCGGTCACAGCGCCAAACAAGAGGAACTCAATGACTTACCAATAGTTCAATGGGAGGAATGTTTGGTGCTGGATTGTCATATGGGATCACCTTGGCTAACAAAGTTGTGATAATATCAGGACTATTGTTGGTTGGGCGGTTGTTGTTATGTGGTGATTCGGTAGATATTCTATAAATAAGAGTGCGCTAACAACTGACCACATCCGCCCCCACCGACTACGACTTCACCGATCAGCGGCTCGACAGTTACATGGAATTGCTGGAGATGGGGGATAGGTGGTATGACCCTGCGATAGGACGCTGGCTCAGTCCTGATGTCATTATACCCGATCCAACCAATCCGCAAAGTCTCAACCGCTATTCATACGCGCTGAATAATCCGGTCATCAATCGAGATGGTTCCGGCCATTGCGTGGACGGTCTGACCACCGTAGCTTGCCTGGCCATCGGCGCAGCCATTGTGATGAAAGCGATTGACTACGGCTGGACGGCGTATGACACCTGGCAAAGCGGTAGAACCTTAGCCGACCCCAATGCCAGCCAAGGTGAAAAGATGATGGCCGGGCTGAATGTGGGGATGGCTGTCCTCTTTGAAGCGATTGAGCCGGATGACTTTTTGCCGGCTTCTCTGCCTTTGGATGATGCCGCTCGCAAAGGCGTGATGAACGGGGCGCAAGAAGCCTACAAGGCCGGGGGTGATGAAGCTTTAGAAAAGTATATCAGGGACAATCTGGGTGAACACGCTGATGAGGTGTTGGAGAAAGTTGGTTTAGGCAGCAAAAGGGCAAGAATTGATTTTCGGGATGAAGCCGCGATCGGACATATTTTTCAGGGTAAACATAATTTACCTGATACACCAGATAATCGCAACTTGATTTTAGATGTGGCAAACAATCCAAATAATTTTTTGGGGGCTGATGGGCGCGGCAATGAATGGTATCATATGATACAAGATAACGGTACTCAGGTTTGGGTACAGGTGAGAAATGGTAAAATTTTTAACGGCGGTATAAATGATATTCCCCGCCAATGGAACCCACAAACGGGATTTAGCTATAAATGACCGAATTGACCGTTAGGTACACCATATG
>CAZMXX010000036.1:0-17351 GCA_964570315.1 uncultured Anaerolineaceae bacterium
CGCCTCGGGGGGGGGAGAGGAAGGTGGGGTGAGGGGACGGTTAGGGCGGGGAAAGGTGTGGGGGGGGGGTGGGTGGGCGGTGATGTGCAGGTGGTCGGCGGGAGGTTTGCGGGGAATGTGGCGCAAAAGGATGCGGTCGGTGGGCTGAAAGTGGATGGCGCACTGACGGCGGACGGGGCGACATTCATCGCCAATCGCGCTCTCGGCGGCGCCGGTGGCGCGCTGGATGTGCGCGGCAATTTGACGCTGACCAATACCGATGTGTTGAGCAACTCGGCGGCGGGGAGTGCGGGCGGCATCAACAGTTTTGGGGCGGATGTGCGCCTTTCGGGCGGGGATATTTCGTTCAATACCGCCACCGGGGATGGCGGCGGGATGCGGGCGGATGGAATGTTGACCGTCGGCGGCACGACCTTCAGACATAACACCGCACTGACGGGCGGCGCGATTGATGTGGCGAATACGAGTTGGTTCACCGGCGCGGTTTTCTCCACCAACACTGCCGTTGCCAACGGTGGCGCGCTGAATGTGAGCGGCTCGCTGTGGCTGACGACGACTGATTTTTTCGGCAATCAGGCAAATGCCAACGGCGGCGCGGTGCAGGTGCAGGGGCAGGCGGTTTTATCGAATACCAAATTTTTGGATAACCGGGCGTTCTCCGGCAGTGGTGGGGCGCTGTACGCCGCCGATGCCGTCACCGTGACATTCGGTGTAATTTACGACAATACCGCCGGCGATCGCGGCGGTGGGGTGTACGCTGACGGCTCGGTTACAATGCTGCTGACAGACGTTAGCAGCAATGCAGCTCTCAACTTCGGGGGGGGGGTGTTCAGTTGGCAATCGGTTGATATAAAACAGAGTGGATTTGGTTACAATGGCGCTCTTGTGTTCAGCGTGGGCGCACTCTACGCCAATGGCGATGCGACACTTGACATAGTGTATTTTGTCGACAATAGCGCGAACATGCGGGATGGCGCGGTATGGGTCGGCGGGGATGCCACCGTGACCGGCAGCGAGTTTTGGGACAATCAGGCAGCGGGCGGGCGCGCCGGTGCGCTGGATGTCGGTGGCTCGTTGTGGTTGACCAACACGCGCTTTGTGGGAAATTGGGCGGCGACGGATGGCGGAGCGGTGGTGCTGACGGGTGACGGCGGGCGGCTGGTGAATGCGCTCTTCGCCCGCAACAGCGCCGAGCATAGCGGGAGTGCGCTCTATTTGGCGCACAGTGGTACGGTGGATTTGTGGCACAATACCATTTCCCCCCCCGGAATGCTTGACACTTTCACTGCCGATTCCTCTGCGATTCTGGTGGACGCCACCGGCTCGGTCGCCATCACCAATTCCATCCTGCTGAGTTTGGGGACTGCGCTGGATGTGACAGCGGGCGCGGTGAGGGAAGATTACAATCTATTTTATCAGACAATACCCGTCAACGGCACGGTGACGCGCGGCGGGCACAGCGTCACCGGCGACCCGAATTTTGGCAATCTGTTATGGAATGATTACCATTTGAATGCCGGGAGTTGGGCAATCAACGCGGGGATTGCCTCCCCATTCACCACCGACTTTGATGGGGATACCCGTCCCGGCGGCGGTGGGGTGGATATCGGTTACGATGAAACAAGCTTCACCTCCGATGCCGCGATTGCCAAAACCGTGACCATCAATCCTGCGCCTGCACCGGGCGACCCCATCACCTACACCCTCACTTTCTCCAACGTGGGCAACAGCGTGCTGTACGGCGTGACCATCACCGATGAAATCCCGGCGAGCATTATCGGCACCGCATTCACGGCGACGGGCGCAATCGTCACCGATACCGGCGCGAGTCCGGCGTATGTGTGGCAGGTGGAAAATCTGGCGATGGGGCAAGTTGGCGTCATCACCGTCACCGGGGTGATGGCTGACCCGTTGGCGTGGGGCGTTTTCACCAACACCGCCGAGATTGCCACCACTTCCCCCGATGTGAATTTGGCGAACAATACCGGCGATGTGACCGTGCTGGTCATCAATTCCCCGCCCGTGGCGGGCGATGATGTCGTCACCACCACCGAGGACAGCGCCATCCGCATTTCGCCATTGGGGAACGACACCGACGACAATCCGCTGTCGGTGGCGGGTGTCGGTGTGCCGGGCGTCGGCACGGTGATGATTGGCTTGCCCGCGCACGGCTCGGCGACGCTCGGCGGCGCGTCCGAGATTGTTTACACTCCCACCCTCAATTTCAACGGCGTGGATTCTTTCATCTACATCGTCAGCGACGGCGACCTGACCGACACCGCCACCATCACCGTGAATATCACCCCGGTGAATGACGCGCCGGTGGCGGCAGACGATGCCGTACTGGGCGCAGAAAATACCGTCATCCCCGTCAACCCGCTGGGAAATGATGACGATGTGGATGGTGATACGCTGTCGCTGAGCGGAGTGGGCAGTCCGCTGCACGGCACGGCGGTCATCAGCGGTGCGGGGCGCATCAATTACACCCCCGACACCAACTTTTTCGGCACGGACAGTTTCAGCTACATCGTCAGTGATGGCGCACTGACCGATACCGCCACCATCACCGTGACCGTGGCGCAGAATCTGTGGTTCAACTATCTGCCCGTTCTGTTCAATAATTACACCTACGCCCCCGATTTGGTGGTCAGTGAATTGATTGCCACGCCAAACGCTGTCACCGTGACCATCAAAAATCAGGGTTTCGCGCCCGTCACCGGCGGTTTCTGGGTGGATGTGTATATCGCTCCCGACCCCGTTCCGACGCAGGTCAACCAAGTTTGGTCGGATGTGGCGGCGGAAGGGTTGGTCTGGGGGGTGGACGGCGCTGCGCTGGCGCAGTTGGTTCCGGGTGGCACACTGACGCTCACCCTCGGCGACGGGTTGTTTGACGCGGCGAAGAGCAACTTCGGCGGCGCAATGCCTTTCGGCACGCCGGTGTACGCGCAGGTGGATTCGGTCGATTTGAGTACCACCTATGGCGGCGTGCTGGAAATTGATGAAATTACCGGCGGGGCATACAACAACATCGTCGGGACAACCGTCGGCGCGGGGAGCAGCGTTCTGTCCGCCGTCCGGCGGTTCCCCCCGGCGGATGAATCGCGTTTGCCGGAGCGATAGCGTAAAATTAATTGGGGTCTTTGGAGTGCCATTGCGAGCGAAGCGAAGCAATCTTGGAGGTGTGTAATGAAATCAATACCACAAATTTTGATGGTTGGTTTTGGATTATTGCTGATAGCCACACTGTCAAACGTATTTTCCATGCCGGTTCAAGCCGAATTACCCCCGCGTCCCACGCCGACACCCGTGCCCGTGCCGACATCCGCCGCGCCACGCGGCGCAACGATTGTGCTGCAAACGCAAGTCGGTGCGTGGTCGGTGGTGCAGTGGCAGGATGTGAACGGCGATTGGCACGATGTGGACGGCTGGCGCGGCGCGGTGACTGACGGTACGGTGGTATGGTGGGTGGCGCAAAAAGATTTCGGGACGGGACCCTTCCGCTGGGTGGCATATCAATCCGATGGTGGCGCAGTGATGGCGGCGAGTGCCCCCTTCACCCTGCCGGATGCGGTGAATCAACGCCTGCTCGTCACATTGCCATAGTTGTGCCCCGTCATCGGCTGTTGTGCTACCACCGAATACAATACTCACCCAATGCGCAACATTTGCCAAAAAATAATCAAACAGAACGCAGATTCTGTGGATTAAACTGATTTTCGCCGATTTTTGAAAAATTTATCTGTGAAAATCCGGAAAATCCGCGTTATCTGCGTTCTATTTTTTTCAGTTGCCCGGAAGTTGATAGTCTCCCGCTTGGGTGTGGTTGCAAAACAGACGTTGAATTTACCGCGAAGGCGCCAAGGTCACCAAGCAAAAAAGCGGGAAACAAAGAAAAACTTGGCTTGCTTTGCGCCTTTGCGGTTTATTCCGGCACAATGGCAACTCGCAACACTCAACGGGTATATTGCCACTTGCGATGCCCCTGAAAAAATCAGCGACAGAAACATTTCACAAGTGGACACTCTCGCCGATGTGTGCTACAATTCGCTGCTATTTCAATCAATTTTCCGAGGCTATTATGGGCGAACTTGCGGCACTGGCAACATCTCTGATGTGGACGTTCACATCCATCTTTTTCACCATCGGCGGCAGAGAAGTTGGGTCAATCATCGTCAACCGCACCCGGCTGTTGCTGGCGGTGGTCTTCCTTTCCCTAACCCACCTGTTTATGCTGGGATCACTTTTCCCCACCGGCGTTGCCCCGGAACGCTACTTTTGGCTGGGCGTCTCCGGCGTCATCGGCTTGGTCATTGGCGATGCCTTTCTGTTCCAAGCCTTTGTGATGGTTGGACCCCGCATTTCAATGTTGTTGATGGCGTTGGTTCCGGTTATCAGCACGTTTCTGGCGTGGGTTTTTCTCGGTGAAACATTGGGCATGTGGCAGTTGACCGCCATCGCCGTCACCGTTGCCGGGATTGCATGGGTGGTGCTGGAATCGCCTAAAGCGGGGGTGTGGGCGAATGCCCGCCATCGGTGGCTGGGCATTTTGGCGGGCTTGGGCGGCGCATTCGGGCAGTCGTTTGGGTTGATTGCCGCCAAACAGGGCTTGGCAGGCGATTTTCCGGTGCTGTCCGGCGTGCTCATTCGGATGGTGATTGCGGCGGCGGTCATTTGGCTGTTCACCGCGTTGCGCGGCAACTTGCGCCAAACGGCGATTATCTTCCGCAACCGCAAAGCGCTGACGGCGATTGTCGGCGGCAGTGCGGTGGGACCTTTCATCGGCGTGTGGTTGTCGCTGGTGGCGGTGCATCTCGCGCCGGTGGGCATTGCCTCCACGCTGATGGCGCTCGCCCCGGTGCTGATTTTGCCCATCTCCCACTTCTTTTTGCACGATAAAATCAGTTTCCGCGCGGTATTCGGTACGGTGGTCGCCCTCGGTGGGGTGGCGATGATTTTTATGGTGTGATGCTGATGGTTAATCGCTTTCAGCCGACAGCTGGTGAACCTTGAACCTGAAACCCGAAATATGGAACACCATAGAACGCGGTGCGGGAAAACTGCTCGAAAATGACGACTCGCTGCGCTTCGTCTCCCGCCAGCCGACGGCGCGGGCGTACAGCAACGCCCAAATCGACGATTACCAGCGCCTTCCCCGTCGAAAATTCCCGCATCGTCCGCCGCTGACGCTCACTGTGCGGGCGCGATTCTCCCATCCGGCGAATGAATTGCGCGGCACGGCGGGCTTCGGTTTTTGGAACGACCCCTTTATGATGACCGGCGCGCGTCTGCCCACCCTGCCGAGCGCGGTGTGGTTCTTTTTCGCTTCGCCGCCGTCTGATATGCCGTTGGCGGCGGGCGTGCCCGGTTCGGGCTGGAAAGCCGCCACCATCAACGCGCTGCGCCCGCAGTTTCTCACGCTGACGCCCCTGTTGCCCGTCGCCGTGCCGCTGATGAACATGCCCGCCCTGCGTTGGCGGCTGTGGCGCATCGGACAACGGGCGGCGCACATTTGCGAGCGTGCCATCTCCGCCCCCATGACCGAGTGGCACACCTACACCATCCACTGGCAAAAAAACGATATTCGGTTTATGATAGACGGACAATCCATTCTAGAATGCGCGTGTACCATCACCCGCCCGCTGGGGTTTGTGATGTGGCTGGACAATCAATATATGGTTGCCGCTCCGTGGGGACGTTTCCGCTGGGGATTGCTGGAAACTCCGGCGGAGCAGTGGCTGGAAGTGCAACAATTGAAAATTGAAAATGAAGAATGAACAAATTCATATTTCGTACTCCGTATCGCGTAAAATTACAAAACACGGAATATGCAACCCTGCAACCTTGCAGCTCTGAAACTTGAAACTCGGAATAACCTTATGACCATCACCCTGAAATGTCTCAACTGCCAAACCGAATATCCCGCCGATGCGGTGCGCTACCGTTGCGATTGCGGCGGGCTGCTCGATGTGCGGCACGATTTGGATGCCCTCCGTCCGCAAATTTCCCGCGCGCTGTTCGACGGACGCACCGCCGCCGCGCCCGCGCCCCATCCTTCCCCCCTGACCGATTCGGGCGTCTGGCGGTATCGGGAACTGATTTTGCCCGCGTCCGAAACGGACATCATCAGCCGCCGCGAAGGCAATACCACCCTGTACCACCATCCGCGCCTGTCGGAATATGTGGGCGTGGGCGAATTTTTCGCCAAACATGAGGGCGAAAATCCCACCGGCTCGTTCAAAGACCGGGGGATGACTGTCGGCACGACGCAGGCGAAGCGCATCGGTGCGCGGGCGGTGGCGTGCGCCTCCACGGGGAACACGTCTGCGTCGCTGGCGGCATACGCGGCGATGGCGGGCATGCCCGCGCTGGTCTTCATCCCAACGGGAAAAATCGCGGCGGGAAAACTTTCGCAGGCGCTGGCATACGGCGCGAAAACCCTGCAAATTGATGGCGATTTTGATGACGCGATGACGCTGGTCGAAAAGGTGTGCAATCAATTGGGCGTCTATCTGCTCAATTCGCTGAATCCGTTTCGGCTGGAAGGACAGAAGGCGATTGTGTTCGAGATTTTGCAGGGTTTCGGCTGGAATCCCCCCGATTGGATTGTGCTGCCCGCCGGAAATTTGGGGAACACTGCCGCCTTCGGGAAGGCGTTGTTTGAAGCGCGCGAATTGGGGTTGATTGACCGCTTGCCGCGCATCGCATCGGTGCAGGCGGCGGGAGCAAGCCCATTTTATCAAAGTTTTAAAACCGATTTCCGCGAGCATATCACCATGAAGGCGGAAACGATTGCCACCGCCATCCGCATCGGCAACCCGGTGAGCTATGAGCGGGCGGTGCGGACGCTGGCATGGACAAACGGGCTGGTTGAATCGGTGACGGATGACGAGATTATGGACGCCAAAGCGATGGTGGACGGCGCGGGCATCGGGTGCGAACCGGCATCGGCGGCGTCGGTGGCGGGGACGCGGAAGCTGGTGCGGCAGGGTATCATCCACCCCGAAGAGACGGTGGTCAGCATTCTGACGGGGAATTTACTGAAAGACCCCGGCGCGACGGTCGCCTATCATACCGGAGAATGGCAAAACGCGCGGCTGGCGAATGCGCCGGTGCGGGTGAACGCCGATGTGGCTTCCGTGCGGCGGGTGATTGAACGGGTGATTTAAGGGGGAGAGTCGCGTGAAAATTGATTTTTCACCGGAAGAAAAGCGAAGCATCATTGCAGCAATTCAGCGTTATTTTTCAGAGGAACGCGGGGAAAATATCGGTAATTTAGCGGCGGAATTTCTACTCGATTTTTTTGTGGCGGAAGTTGGTCCCATCATCCACAATCAGGCGATTGATTCTGCCCGCAAGGCGCTGAAAACGCAGTGGGATGAACTGGAATATAGACTGTTCGAACTGGAAAAAGAGATTCCTCGGAGGCGAAAATGAATCGGGATGACGCATGGAACATTGTCTGTGAATATACTGAGAGTGAAAGTTTGCGGCGGCACATGCTGGCGGTGGAAGCGGCGATGCGGGCATATGCACGCCATTTCGGGGAGGATGAGGAACTGTGGGGCGTGGTCGGGTTGCTGCACGATTTTGATTACGAGCAGAATCAGGAGGTGGGGGTGGATGGACACCCCAATACCGGCGCGCCGATTTTGCGGGCACGTGGGGTGGATGAAAAAATCATCCACGCCATTCTTTCGCACGCCACCGAGGTGACGGGGGTGACGCGGGAAAGTTTGCTGGAAAAAACGCTCTTCGCGGTGGACGAGCTGACCGGATTGATTCAGGCGGTGGCGTATGTGCGCCCCTCGAAGGATATTCGGGATGTGAAGGTCAAATCGGTGAAAAAGAAATGGAAGGCGAAACAATTTGCCGCCGGGGTCAATCGCGCGGAAATTGAGGGCGCTGTGGCGGATTTGGGCGTTGAATTGTGGGAGCATGTCGGGCGGGTGCTGGCGGCGATGCAGGGTATTGCGGCGGAACTCGGCGTGGACGGCTCGGCAGCGACATAAGGGGGCAATAAGTTTGCGGTTCGCGCCGCCCTATGTTATAGTAGCGGACGTTGTGTTTCCCGAAAATTTGGAAGCCAACTTTTCTGCTCTTGCCTTGAGCAAGAGCCATAGACCATAGGAAAGGAGGTTCATTACGATGCGTACGTATGAGCTAATGGTGATTTTCCGCCCCACACTGGATGCCGGTGCTGTTGCCGAAGAAACGGAAAAAGTTGCCGCGTTGATTCAATCAAATGGCGGAACTGTGGCACAGACAAAAGTCTGGGGACGACGGAAACTCGCTTATGCCATTGATGACCAGTCGGAAGGGTCGTATGTGCTGTATTATTTTAATCTGGCACCTGCGGCACTGCAATCGTTTGAGTTCAATTTAAAACTCGATGAAAACGTGTTGCGCTACATGGTTGTCAAGTCTGAAGGCGTGAGCGAAGCTGAAGCATCGGCAGAAGCAGTGGCGGAACCTGTTGCGGAAGCGACAGAAGAAGTCGTTGCCGTGGCGGAACCCGTGGAAACGGAAACCGAAGCCGCACCTGCCGAAGAAGAAGCGCCCGTCTCTGAAGAAACTGAAGAATAGAACACGATAGCCTTCCGAAAACACTCAACGATTTTGAATGAAGCATGAAAAGGTTTGATGAAAGATTATGAGTCGCGGGCTGAATAAAGTAATGATTATTGGCAATGTGGGACGTGTGCCTGAATTGCGTTTCACCTCAACCGGCAAACCGGTAACTTCGTTCAGTGTGGCGGTGAGCCGTCGCTGGACGGACTCGAAAGGGCAACGCCGCGAAGAGACCGAATGGTTCAACGTGGTGGCTTGGGGAAATCTGGCGGAAATTTGCGCCCAATTTCTCAGCAAAGGGTGTCAGGTTTACGTCGAAGGTCGATTGCAAACGCGCCATTGGGACAACGACGAGGGTCAGCGGCAGTACCGCACCGATGTTGTTGCCAATGAAGTGACAATTTTAGACCGTCATCATCGCAATAACACCCCGAATGAAGGCGAATTTGTGCTGGATGAGCCGGTGCTCTCGGTTGAAGAAACGCTGGTATAACCTGCATCGCAAGCAAGCGAACAGCGAATGATAGAGGTAAAAAATGGCTGAATATAAAAGAAGACGCTTTGTGCGCCGTCGGAAAGTTTGCTCTTTCTGCGTTGACCACGTGTCGCACATTGATTGGAAAGACGTTGACACCCTGAAACGGTACATTATGCCCAATGGCTCCATCCGAAGCCGGCATAAAACCGGTACATGTGCCAAACACCAACGACAACTGGCAACTGCCATTAAACGCGCGCGTTTTATTGCGCTGTTGCCGTATACCACCGCACATGTTCGGGCATCCGGTTTCAGCCGACGGTAGTATTTCCCGCCGTTTGAAAAATCAAAATTGAATGAACGCGGGTAGCCCTGCCGGTTGCCCGCGTATTTTTTGGAGAACATTTATGGCAAAAAAGAACCCGTCCGGATTTGTGAATCGCAAACATATTGCCCGCGCCCAGAAAGAGGCTGAAGAACGCCGCAAAATATACATGGCGTTGGGCGGTCTCGCGCTGCTGGTGATAGCTGTGCTGGTGTGGGGCATTTTGCAAACCTATGTGTTTGCGCCCCAAAAACCGGTTGCTGTGGTGAACGGCACAAACATCACCCTGTCAGATTATCAAAAACGGGTATTGTATGAACGGTTCATTTTGGATGACCAGATTGCCTTAATCCGGCAGCAGTATCAGCAATTTGCCGATACATTCAAGGATTCCCCGGATTTTCTGGCATCGTTCAAACAGCAAACCGACCAGCAACTCAATCAATTGTACACTCAGCGTTTTGCGGTGAACCGGCAGGCGTTAGATGATATGATTGAAGAGGTGTTGGTGATGGAAGAAGCCGCCCGACGTGGCATCACCGTGACCGATGACGAAGTCACCGCCACCATCGACCGGATTGCAGCGGCGCGACAGGGTGGCTACACCGAAGCCAGCGCGCAGGAAACCGTCACCGCCCGGCAGGACGCCACTGCGACCGCCGCGCTGTTCACCCCGACGCCCACCCTCAGCACCACCACCGAAATCACCCCCACCGCCGTGCGCCCGACCCCGACCATCAACGTGCTGTCCGGCGACACGCTGAGCCAAGCGCTCACCACGTGGGAAACCACCTTGAACGACCAAGTCGGCATCACCCCCGCCGAGTTCCGGGAGTTGACCAGACGCCAACTGCTGCGGAAAAAAGTGCGCGAGGCGATTGGCGCGGAAGCGCCCACCACCGCTTTGCAGGCGCGGGTGCGGCACATCATGGTCGCCACGGAAGATGAGGCTAAACAGGTGAAAGCCCGTCTGGATGCTGGAGAAGACTTCGCCGCGCTGGCGAAGGAATTATCGCTGGATACCGGCTCGGCGCTGGATGGCGGCGATTTGGGCTGGTTCCCCGAAGGGGTGATGGTCTCGGCGTTTAACGATGCCGCCTTCAGTTTGGAAATCGGCAAAATTAGCGACCCCGTGCAATCCTCTTTCGGGTGGCACATCATGGAAGTGCTGGCGCGGGAAGAGCGTGAGCTCGAGCCGCAATATCTGACCAATGCGCAGAATCAGGCATATGATAACTGGCTGAAAGACGCGCGCGCCGCCGCCGATATTCAGGATTTGTGGGTAACCGACGACGCGCCCCCCGACCCGTTGGCACAGCAATAAACGCGCAACTAAAAAGGTGCGGTCACATTCGACCGCACCTTTTTTTTATTGCTCCTCAAATCCCCGCGCTTCCCGCACCACATATAGCGGGCGGTGCTTCACTTCATCGTAAATTCTGCCCAGATATTCGCCGATGATTCCCAGCGTGATGAGCTGGATGCCCCCCAGAAACAGCACCGCCACCAGCGTGGTCGCCTGCCCGAAAAACGCTTGCGATGCCAGAAAGAGCCGCGCGTAAATGACCGCCAGCGCTGCCACGGCGCTCAACCCGGCGATGGCGAAACCCGCGTACATCGCAAATTGCAGCGGCAGATAGCTGAAGCCGGTGATGGCATCCAGCGCGAATTTGAACATTTTGCGGAACGGGTAATGCGTCTCCCCCGCGAATCGCTCTTCGCGGACGTATTCCACCCCCGTTTGCCGAAACCCAATCCAACTGGTCATCCCCCGAATGAAACGGTTGCGCTCGCGCATGGTCGTCAGTGTGTCCACCGCGCGGCGGTCAATCAGCCGGAAATCACCCGTATCGAGCGGGATGTCAATGTCGGTGATGCGGTAGATGATGCGGTAAAAGAGTTTGGCGGTGAACTCTTTGAACCACGTTTCCCCTTTGCGCTGGGCGCGAACCGCATACACCACCTCGAAACCCTCTTTCCATTTCTCAATCATATCCAAAATCAGCGAGGGCGGGTCTTGCAGATCGGCATCAATGATGACCACGGCATCCCCCCGCGCATAATCCAGCCCCGCCGTCACCGCCAGTTGATGCCCGAAATTTTTTGCAAACTCAATGATTTTCACCCGTGCATCGGCGGCGTGCAACTCGCGCATAATTTCCGCGGAACGGTCGCGGCTGCCGTCATTCACCAGCACCAATTCCCACGGTTCTCCGGTGGCGTCCATGGTTTCTTTGATGCGACGATACAACTCCGGTAAGTTGCCCTCTTCGTTGAAAACCGGGGCGATAATTGAAAAACGCGGATGGTCACTCAAGAGTTTTTTCCTTTCTTGCGCCAAATAATGCCAGCACATACCATAACGCAAGCCCTATAATTGTGCCGAGCGTATTTAAAATGATGTCGTCAATATCGGTGATGCGGCTGGGGATTTTCAACTGCATGAGTTCGATGCCCAAACTGAACAAAAATCCCAGCAGAACCACCGCCGGCGGGAAAAATTGGTTGGCGTTAAAACGTTGAAGGGTGGCGGTCAGCCCGTATCCAAACGGGATAAAAACCACAATGTTGCCCACCACGTTTATTATAACGAGCCAAAACATATTTTGAAAATTCGGGCAACGTTGCACAACACAGGCAACCGCCGGCGCTTGGCGAATGAACGGCTTTAAATTCAGAGTGACAGCGCCCCCGCCGACGCCGGGATTGGCTGCCAGCGCGAAAAACAGAATGGCGATTGCCACCGAAACGGTGAAAAGCAGCCAATCCCAATGGATAATTTTTTGGGGTGCGGATGATGATTTTCGGCGCATAATTTGTCCTGCTCATGTTTTCGGCTCGGCGTGAAAACCGGGCGACCATAAGTGATACGGTTCGATTATATCCGCTCGGTGCGGAATTGGCAACGTGTCAGCATAATTTCCCGATTGTCAACCCGATGCAGTTGTGGTAAAATGAGCGCCATATCCCGACCCGGTTCCCGGAGGAAACATCGTGGCTCATCATCATGGAATAATTGCCGCGGGCGACCCGCAAACTGTCCGCGCAGGGGCAGAAATGTTGCGGCGCGGCGGCAATGCGGTTGATGCCGCCGTGGCGGCGGCATTCGCTTCTTTTGTGGGCGAAATGATGCTGGTGAACATCTGCGGCGGCGGTATTGCCACCCTTCGGCTGGCGGAAACCGGAGAAAATATCGCCTATGATTTCTTCGCCGATATGCCGGGAAAACCCTTCGACCCCCACCAAGCGGATTTTAAAGAAATTGTGATTGATTTCGGCGATGCCCGCCAATCTTTTTATATCGGGCGCGCCAGCGTCGCCGTGCCGGGAGTGGTTGCCGGATTGTGCCATTTGGCGGCGACGCACGGCACGTTCCCGCTGACCGTTCTGCTCGAACCGGCGATTGTGCTGGCAGAAGGCGGTGCGAAAATCTCCCCCGCGCAAGCATATGTGGCGGAACTGCTGCATCAAATTTTCACCGATACCCCCGCCGCGGCGGCGATACTCGCTCCCAGCGGACAACCCGCGCGACCCGGTGACACCATCCACCCCCCCCATTTGGCGGATACCATGCGAAAAATAGCGGCGCACGGCGCAGACTATTTTTATCGCGGGGAATTGGCGCGCAAAATTGCCGCCGACCAGCGCCGGTACGGCGGGTTGGTGACCGCCGCCGATTTGGAACGCTATCGTGTGCGGCGGGTGTCTCCCCTTGAAGTGCCGTATCGCGGATATACCATTCTTTTGCCGCCGCCCGCATCGGTGGGGGGTGTGCTGATTGCCTTTTCCCTGAAATTGTTGAATCGATTTGATTTGCCCGCGCTGCCGCCGGGCGACGTGCGCCGGTATCGAATTTTGGCGGAGGCGTTCCGGCTGACCAACCTTGCCCGACGGTCGTTGCGGTTGGATGCGGCGGGCGTTGCGGCGTTTTTGAGCGCGGCGCATGTGGACAAAATCGCGGCGATGTTGGCTGATATTCTTGCCGAAAAAACCACCGCCCCCGCCGATTCCGCTCTCCCGCTCGGCTCGCGCGATACCACCCACATCAGCGTGATGGACGGCGCGGGCAACGTCGCCTGCATCACCACCTCGGCGGGGGAGAGCGCCGGATTTTTTATCCCCGAAACGGGGGTGTTGATGAACAATATTCTGGGCGAAATTGACCTGCATCCCGGCGGATTTCATTCCGCCGCGCCCGGCAGCCGGTTGCAAACGATGATGAGTCCCGCCATTGTGTTGCGGGATGGTGAGCCGGTGCTGGCGATGGGGAGCGGGGGCAGCACCCGTATCCGCTCGGCGATTGTGCAGGTGTTGTCCAACGTGCTGGATGCGGGGTATTCGCTCGCCGATGCGGTGGCGTTCCCGCGCTTGCATTTTGAAGCGGATACCCTTCAGTTGGAAGGGGGCACATCGCCCGACATTGCCCGCGCGTTGTCCGCACTGGGGTATCGGGTGAATTTGTGGCGCGGGAAAAATATGTATTTCGGCGGCGTCCATTCGGTGGGGCTTTTGGACGGGGCGTGGCAGGCGGTCGGTGATGCCCGGCGGGGCGGCGTGTCGGCAGTGGTAGACTCAGTGTGAAAATTGAGGATGCTTTTTCGGCAAACATGCCGGATGGCGGTACAATTCTTTCAGGAACAAAAAATCTTCGAGGCAAACATGTTGCCGGACTTACAATCAAAACTGACTGCATTTGAATTACAGTCGGAAATAGCGCGTACTGAATTCACCGTGATGTTGACCGCGCGTCGGGTGGCGGACGGGGCATCCGTGTTGCTGGTGGTGCTCCAGCCCAACATCCCCTTTGATGCGTATTTTGCCCGCCTGTTCAAGGATATGGGCGCGCGCCATCAGACATTGGATCATCCCCACATCTTAAAAATTTTGTCGGTGGAAGAAGAAAACGGATTGCTGTACACCGTTTTCGATTTTCCGGGCGGCGAATTGCTATCGGATTATTTGTCCCGGCACGCCCCCTTGCCCCCCACCGACGTTGTGCCGCTGGTGCGTCAGGTGTCCACCGCGCTGGATTATGCGCATAGCCGTGGGGTTCGGCACGGCAGTTTATCGGCGAACAATATTTTCATTCATCAAAACCAAGTGTATCTGGTGCAGTTTGGTTTGGCGCAACTGCTGGAGGACAATTCGCTCTTTGAAACGTCCGCCTCGTTTGCCGACCCCCGTTTCATGGCGCCGGAACGTTTGCGGGGCGAAAGTCCCAGCCGCACCACTGATTTGTACGCGCTCGGCGTGTTGGCGTATCTTCTGCTGACGGGGGAATATCCGTTTGCGGCGGATGACGAATCGGCGCACCGAACCCCGCCTGCGCCGCCCCACACTTTGGTTGCCGCCGTGCGCCCCGCGTTGAGTGAGGTTGTGCTGCGGATGCTCTCGAAGGGGGTGGAGCTGCGCCATTCCACCGGCGCAGAGTTCGCCCGCGCGTTGCAGGTTGCCGCCGAAGGTTCTGCCCCGCTGCGTCCCATCACTGCGGCGATGATGGCGGTGAAGCCCGAAAAACGCCCTGCCTCCCCGCGCGTGTCGCCGCGAGCGGTGCTGGTCGGGTTGGTGATAGTGTTGGTTGCCATGCTGGCGCTGGGGGGCGGTTTTTGGCTCATCACCCGCACCGAGACGCTCTCGCAGTGGTTTGCTTCCTCAACTCCCCCCACCGCGACTCCATTGCCGGTGCGTCCCACTGCGCCGCCGCCCACTGTCGCCGAGGTGAACATCCCGTCCCCACAAATAGCGACGCCCACCGTTGCCCCGACACCTTCGCCCACCCCGGAACAGACACCCCACGCCACCGCCACGCCGACGCTTCCCGTCGAGGGGGCATTTTCAAAATTGGTGCTGGCGGAAGGCATCACGGATGATTACAAACCCTTGCGCCCCGCTTCGGTGTTTTCCACCACCACAAAATCAGTGTATCTCTTTTTCCATTATGAGGGCATTGCGCCGGATACGACGTGGCAGGTGGAATGGCGATACAACGGCTCAACGGTGCAAACCGGCACCGACGCATGGAATCCCGATTACGGTTCAGTGGGGACGGCATGGGTTTTCTATGCCCCCATTGACGGTTTTTCAGTGGGAAACTATTCCGTCTCGTTGGGAATTGAGGGGACTGTAATCGCCGAAACAAGTTTTGAAGTGCGGTAAGTCCATTGACAGTGAGGGCAAGCTCAATTATACTGTTAATGAAGCCGACCGATTGTGTGGTCTTCATTAATGAAGTTTGGAAAAGGCATTTATATGCGTGAAAAAATTCTGGTTGCAGATGACGAGCTTTACGTGCTGGATGTGTGCAAACGCATTCTGGAACACCGATATGAGGTGAAGATCGTCCACAGTGGCTTGGAAGCCATCCAATTGGCGGCGGATGAACACTTCGATTTGTTGCTGACGGACATCAAAATGCCCGGCATTGACGGGTTGGAGACCGCCCGCGAAATCAAGAAAATCCACCCCGATATTATGTGCATCACGATGACCGGTTTCAGCACGATGGAAACTGCCATCAAAGCGTTGCGCCTCGGCGTGGATGAATTTGTCATCAAGCCATTTGCCCCCGAAGAGTTGACGCTTGCCATTGACCGGGCATTTGAAAAAGAGCGGTTGCGGCAAGAGAATATTCGCCTCAAATCATTGATGCCCCTGTTTGAATTCAATAAATTGCTGATGAGTTCCACTGATATTGACGCCATATTGTCGCAGGTGGTCACGCTGGCGATGGCGGAATTGCAGGCAACCAGCGCGACGCTGTATGTGGTTGACGATTTCGGCAATTTTGTGCGCCATCAGCAGCGGAATATTTCCGCATCGCAGTTGCGCATCATCGAAGACCGGGGGCTCGCCATTGCCACCGAAGCCAGTGAGTCGCCACAGTTGGTGACGCAAGCCCTTCCGCGAAACCCGGAAATCAAGGAGATTCTCATCGCGTTGGGCTTCAATGCGGCAGTTGCCGTTCCCATTGTGGGGCAGGGGAAACAGTTGGGGATGATGTTGTTGTTCAAAAAACAAGGGCAGTTTTCCCAGAGCCAGTTGAACTTTTTAGGGGTATTGGCGGGGCAGGCGGCGGTAGCTTATGAAAACGCCAAACTGTTTTCCAATCTTCAGCAGGCATATGACCAGTTGAAATCGCTTGACCACCTGAAAAGCGAGTTCATCAATGTTGCCGCGCATGAATTGCGTACCCCGTTGGCAATTTTAATGGGCTATGCCAGCGTCGCTTCCGAGGAAGTGGAAGGCGTACAAAAAGATTATATGGACAGCATTGTCCGCAACGCCATCCGGTTGCAGCACCTCATTGATGACCTGCTCAATATGCGGTACATCGAAAGCGGCGAGATGAGTTTCGTCTATGAATTAACGAACATAACCGATGTGGTGACGCTGGCAATTGACGATATGGAGATGCTGGCGCGCAAAAAACACATCAATATCAGCATGGATATGCCGCCCGACATTCCCGAATTTTACGCCGACGCCCAGCGCATGGAATTGGTGCTGTTGAACCTGATTGGCAATGCCATCAAATTCACCCCGCCGTCGGGGAAGATTCACATCACATGCGCCGTGAAAGACCGCCATCTTCAGCTTTCCGTGGCGGATACCGGCATTGGTATCCCGAAAACCGAATATTCAAAGATATTTGACCGCTTCTACCAGATTGAAAGCTCGTTGAACCGTCATCACGAAGGCATCGGCTTGGGGTTGTCCATCGTCAAGGGTATTGTGGAAAGTAGTGGCGGCAAAGTCTGGGTTGACAGCGCGGAAGGGAAAGGCAGCACCTTCACGGTGGCATTGCCCATGTACACCTCGCGTCCGAAACAGAGCAATAACGGCACGAAATAGCAAACATCATCTGTGCGTTTCGGTCATCTCCGCCGATTTTTCTACCACGAAAACCAGAAAGGGCCACAACGGCACACCGATGGTTTTCCGAAAAAGGAGCTTCCCCCCGGCGGCGGTGAGCGCGGGCAG
>CAZMXX010000037.1:0-17163 GCA_964570315.1 uncultured Anaerolineaceae bacterium
GCACGAACCGGCTGCAACTGAATAGAAACTCGGACTTTTTGCGCAAAATTATGGTAAAAATCTTGGTGATGTCCAATGGATATAGAAACGCTTGTCGCTGAAGTGGAGCGTGCTTTAAACGCATACAAACAGGGGGACTATGATTATCGCCCGCGTTTTGATTCCGATGTGCCGCGTGGCGAGGCGCTGACGGCTCAGTTTGTTGCCTTGGCGGATAAAATGCGGCGGGATGTGGATGCGGTTTCATCGGCAGAAAGTGACGATGACTACCGGGCGTTGTTTGAGCAAACGAAAGAAACACTGGTGGAAGCAAAGGCGCTCCATTTGGCGGCGCAGTCGTTGCGGGCGTTTCAGAATTTGCCCAAAATGCTGGAGAAGATTGTGGATAATGTCGCCACGGTCATCCCCGCCGATACGGCGTTGCTGGTGCTGGTGAAAGACCAGACCATCTCCCATATGGTTGCCGGCGGGCGTGACGGCTCAACGCGCACCACAATTTCCCCCGACGAGTTTTTTCAGGGGTTGGGCGGCTGGGTGCTGCGCGAGAAAAAACCCGCGCTATCCCCCAAAGGGAAAGTTGACCGCCGCGAAAGCACGCAGATTCAGCGTGCCCGCACCGCCGCCGGCATCGGTTCGATGATGGTGGTGCCCATTGCGACCCAGACGGAAGTGTTGGGGGCGTTGTTTGCCATGAATCGGATGGAGCAGCGCGATTTCACCGAACGCGATATGAAAGTGCTACTGATGATGGCGAACAGCACCGCCAACGCCATCGCCAGTGCCGATTTGTACCGGCAGGCGCAGCAGGAAATTCGGCAACGCAAAAAATTTGAGAAGGCGTTGTTGAAAGAGCGCGATTTGTTGCAGGCATTGATGGACAACGTTCCCGATTATATCTACTTCAAAGACAGCCGTCTGCATTATGTGCGCAGCAACACCGCCCACGCCACCAACCTGTTGCGCGTTTCAGAACCCCGACAGGTCATCGGCAAAACGGATTTCGATTTCTTCTCAAAAGACGTGGCGCAACAAATGTATGATGAGGAACAGCGCATCATCAACACCGGGAAAGCCGTGACCGGGTATGAAGTGGAAATCCGCACCGAGGACGGCAAAGTGCGCTGGCTGCTGGAACACAAACTTCCCCGCAAAAACAGCCGGGGACGGGTCATCGGGCTGGTGGGCATTTCCCGCGACATTACCCATCTGAAGCGGATTGAAGAGACGCTCGCCCGCCGCGCCACCGAATTGGAAACCGTCATGCAGGTCGGCACGGACATTTCCCGCATTTTGAACACGGATGAGCTTTTGCAGAATGTGGTGGATTTGACTAAATCCGCCTTCAAGCTGTATCACGCGCACGTGTATGTGCTGGATGGCAAAGTGCTGCAATTGGCTGCCGGTTCGGGGAGTGTGGGGCAGCAAATGGTGGGCGAAGGTTGGCGCATCCCGCTTGAGCGCGAGCAATCGCTGGTGGCGCGCACGGCACGCGCCGCAGAGCCCGTTGTGGTGAATGATGTCCGGCAATCCGCCGACTATTTCCAGAACCCGCTTTTGCCCGACACCCGCGCCGAGCTGGCGGTTCCGCTGCTGGTGGGTGACGACGTGCTGGGGGTGTTGGACGTGCAGGCGGACGAGACGGACTACTTCACCGATGATGACATCCGCGTTTATTCCGCGTTGGGCGCACAGGTTGCGGTGGCGCTGCAAAATGCCCGTTCCTTCAGCCGGGCGCAGGCAACCCTCACCGAAACGGAGGCGCTGTATAAAATCAGCCGCGCGTTGAACACTGTTGCCGAACTGCCCGACCTGCTGAAAGCGGTCACGGAAATGATCACCGATTCCATTTCCGCCACATGGGCAACGCTGGTGACGGTGGATATGGCGACAAAACAGCTCGGCGTGTCGGCTGCCAGCGGTCCCCGCGCCGATGAATTGTTGCCCCCGTCGTTTGAGGTGCTGATGGACGGCGTCGGTGGGTGGACGCTGGAACAACAGCGAGCGGCGTTATCCCCCAAAGGGGAGCCGGATTCGCGTGAAACGCTCGATGTGCAGCAACGCCGTTTGCGGCTGGGCGTCGGCGCGATGGTGTCGGTGCCGCTGGTGTATCAGGATAAGCCGCTGGGCGTTTTGAGCGCCCTCAATCCGATGCACGGCAGAGATTTCACCCGGCAGGATATGAATTTGCTGGTGGCGATTGGTAATCAGGTTGCCGCCGCGATTGAAAACCGAAACCTGCTGGCGCAAACGCAAAAACGCGCCGAGCGGGAAGAAGCCATCCGGCAGGTGACGGAAAAATTACGCGCTGCGCCGAACCTCGATATGCTGTTGCAAACTGCCGCCGAAGAATTGGGCGTACGATTGGGCGCGAAACACAGCGTGCTGGAACTTGGGGTGACGGTCTCGCCCACCGCCACCGAGAGCGAATAGATTATGGTCAGACGAATTTTTGAGCGAATCTTCCGTGGTCCGGGCATCAGCCCGGAGCAACTGATGAAGCCGGTGCGCCCGCCGTATGTCATCACCTATCTGCTGGTTGGGTTGTTTCTGGGTGGATTGTTCCCCATTTCGGCGACCACGTATGAAATTGTCTCCAAAGGGTTGACCTTCTCTTTGGAGACCATCGGGTTTTTGCACCGCACCCAGCCGCTGTTGTGGATGGTGGATACCGCCCCCCTCTTTTTGGGGGTGTACGCGCTGGTGCTGGGGTTGCGGGAAGATGTTTTGCGCAAAACGTACATCAACTTGGTGACCGAGCGCGAAAATATCAGCGAATTGCAATCGTTGACGCAGCAGTTGGAACGTCGCACCAACCAACTGAAAGTGGTTGCCCAACTGAGCGAGCAACTATCGGTGACGGAAAACCTGAGCGAACAGTTGCACGGGATGCTGGAACATTTCCGCGCCAACTTCGGCTTTTACCATGCGATGGTCTACCTTGCCGACGATGCCCAAAATAAATTGGTGCTGGCGGAAGCGACCGGCTCGGTGGGGCAGGAGTTGAAATCCCTGCGGCACGCCATCCCGCTGGAAATGACCGACAGCCTGCCGGTGCGGGCGGTACATGCCCGCGAAGCCATCTGGGCGGACAATGTCCGCGAAATAGAGGGTTGGCAGCCGAACCCGCTGCTGCCGCACGTCTATTCGGAAATGTCCGTGCCCATCATTGTGGATGACCGTGTTTTGGGCGTGCTGGATGTGCTGGAAAGCCGTATCGCCGCGTTTGATGAGGGCGATGCGAGCATCATGACCATCATGGCGATGCAACTGGCATCCACCATCCGCAACGTGCGCGTGTTCGAGGAAGTGGAAGCGGCATTGCAGCGGGCGCAGGCGTTGCAAACCCGCTATCAGCAACAGGTGTGGGACAGAAATCGCATTGCCCGCCGCAATCGGGGCATCGCGGTGTACCGCCAGCCCGATTTGCCCCCCCTCTCCGAGGAGACGATTGCGCGGGGCAGGCGGCAAGCCGTCACCCGCGACCGCCCGACGGAGGTCGCCGTGCCCGCCGAAGGCAGGGTGGAGCAGGCATTGGTTGCGCCCATTAAAATTGGCGATGTGCTGATTGGTAATTTGCAATTGTACGGCAAAAACGACGCAGCATCATCATGGACGGATGACGACATTCAATTTGTGGAAGCAGTGATTGACCAAGTGGCGCAAGCCGCCGACAACCTGCGCCTGTTTGAGGAAACGCAGGAGCGTGCCAACCGTGAACGGCTCATCACCGAGATTGGTGAAAAGATGCGCCGTGCCGCCGATATGGACACGCTGATGCGGGTCACGGCGGCGGAACTGTCCCGGGTGCTGGGCGGCGCGCGGACGTTTGTCAAACTCGGCAGCGTGGAACGGTTGGCGGGCGAAACGGGTGCATCGGATGCACCGGACGATACCGGCGATGCGCCGTCCATCGTCCCGCCGGACAGCGCATCCAATGGGCGGATGAACGGGACGCCGCCCGTGGAAAAGGAGTAATCCGCAATGAAAACCATTGCTATCAACAACCACAAAGGGGGCGTTGCCAAAACCACCACCTGCCTCTCGCTGGGGGGCGCATTGGTGGAAATGGGCTATGCCGTGTTGGTGATAGATTTGGACCCGCAGGCGCATCTCTCTCTGTCGCTGGGGGTGCAGCCCGATACCCTGCGCCGTCACGTGGGCGATGCTCTGCTGCGCAAAGCCTCGCTGGTGAGTGTGAGCCGCGAAAGCAGTGTGATGGGGTTGGACATCGCGCCCGCAAATTCGCGGTTGGCGCTGGTGGAAAAACTGCTGTACGGACAAAATGAGTACGAATTCAACCTCAAACAGCGCATTGCCACCATCGCCGACGGGTTGTACGATTTTGTGCTGATTGACAGCCCGCCATCCATGGGACCGTTGACCCTCAACGCGCTCACGGCGGCGGATTTGCTGGTCATCCCCGTGCAGGCGGAATATTATGCCTCACTTTCGCTGATGCAGTTGGCGAATTTGGCAAAACTGGTGCAGAAAAAAACCAACCCGAATTTACAATATCGGGTAGTGGTGACCATGTATGACCGCCGCAACAAAATCTGCCGCGTCATTCTGAACCAGATTCAAACCGAATTGAAACCCGTGCTGTTTGATACCATCATCGAGGTGGATACCAAACTGCGCGAAAGCCCGGCATACAACAAGCCGGTGACGATGTATGCTCCCAAAACCCGGAGTGCGATGCAGTACCGGGCGCTGGCAAAGGAGTTGGTGAACCAAAATGGGCGACGATAAACTGAACAACCGGCTCGACGGACTTTTCTCATCCTTCGGGGATATTTTGTCTTCCGCCACCGATACCGACCCCGTTGCCTCGCCGGATGCACCGGCGGCGCGCACGCATTTGCCGGCGATTGAGCTGGAAACTATTGCCGGTATCAGCGATTTGACGGCGACCGTCTTCGACCCCGACGACCTGCTGCAAAATGTGGCGGAACTCATCCGAAAGAATTTTGAGCTGGCGCAGGTGGACATCTACTTTTTGGACAAAGAACCGGAAAAGCCGGTGCTGGCGCTCACTGCCGCCGCCGGTTTTTCGGCGGAAACACAACCGGCGCGCGCCGCCATCCCGCTGCGCAACAACCCGACGCTCATCGCCAGTGTTGCCCGCGACAATATTGTGCGCATGAACAACGACCTTTCCGCGGATTCCCCCCTTGCACCCGCACGCTCGGCGCTGGTGGTGCCGATGACCATTGTTGACCACGTGATTGGGGTGCTGGTGGTCTCCGCCGACAGCCCGAACTATTTTTCGCCCGCGGATGAACGCATTTTCACCACGCTTGCGGCGCAGATTGTGGTCGCGTCCCAGAATATTCGGCTTCTCCGCAACAGCGAAAAGCAGGCGCGGCGATTGATTCTGCTCAACGAAATGGCGACCTCGCTGAATATGACCGCCACCATTGACCAGGCGTTGAATGTTGCCGCGCGGTACATCCACCGCATCGTCCATTCCGCCCGCACCGGCATCGCCCTGATTCCCCCGAAACAATCGGCGTGGGCAGATGTTCACACCTTTTCGGGCGAAACGGGCGTGCTGGAATCGCAGGAGCGGGTTCCGCTGGCGGGAACGGTCATCGTTTCGGCGGTGGAACAGCAAACATTGGTCAACCTCCCGTTTTTGCGGAAAAGCGATTATGTGGATTGCCGAAAATTGGCGCAAGACGGATTTTTATCCACCATGGCAGTGCCGCTGGTGCTGGGGCATCAGGTGGTGGGTGTGGTGACGGTCAGCAGCCGGGCGGTCAATGCGTATGACGTGAGCGACGAAGAGATGATGTTGTATGTGGCGGCTTTTCTGGCGTCCACCATCCACAACCGCGGGTTGTTCAACCAGATTCAGACGGCGTTCACCGAAGCGGAAATTCTGTATGAAACCAGCGCCGACATCAATACCGCGCTGTCGTATGATGAAATTCTGGAGGCGGTTTACCGCTACACCCGTCTGGGCGAGTCGCCCATTGATGTGAGCCTCTATTTTCTTGACCAGCCCAAAGACGACGACAACACTCCGTACAGCGTGCTGCATCTTGCTGCCATCACCGAGCCGGTGGATGTGCGCATGCACGCCCGTCTGCCGTATGAAACGTTCTCCGCCCTTGTGGACGCGCTTGCCCTCGAAAAACCGCTGTTGATTGCGAATCTGCATCAAGACCCGCGTCTGAATCACACCCTGCGGACGTTCTTCGGCAACCAGTTGGGCGCGGCGTGTCTGCTGGTGGTGCCGCTGGTGGTGGGCAAGCAAATCGTCGGCTTCATCATCGGCAGTTATGCCGAGGCGATTGCTCTTTCCGAAACGGAAGAGCGGCGGCTGATGTCGCTGGCGGGGCAGGCGGCGGTCGCCGCGCAAAACCGCTACACCCTGCATCTTTCGGAACAGCAAACCCGCGAATTGGCGGCGGTGAACCGCGTTCTGCGCGAAGTTTCCCGCCAGCTCGAATTGGAGCAGGTGCTGGAAACGGTCTACCGTGAAATTCAGCAGGTGGTTCCGGTGGAAGCATTTTACGTGGCGCTGTACAACGCCGGCGCCGAGATGCTGACCTTCCCGCTGGTGTATGACGACGGCGAACAGCGCGAATTCCCCGCCATCCCCGTTTCGGAACACCCCGACATCGCGCGGGTGATTGCCTCCGGCGAACCGTTGTTCATCGCCCGCACCCCCGATGAAGTGGCGGATATCGCTTTGCGGCGCGCCGCATCGGGCGGGGGGAAAGGCGAACCCGCCGCCACACTCCTTTTTGTGCCGCTCCTCCTCGGCGAGCAGATTATCGGGGTGATGTCGGTGCAGAGCTACCATTATGATGCCTATTCCGAACGGGACGCGATGCTGATGACCAGCATGGCGAACCATTTGGCGGTGGCTATTCAGAATGCGCGGCTCTACCGGCAAGCGCAGGTGCGGGCGCGGCGCGAAACGATTTTGCGGCAAGTGACCAACCAAATCCGCGGCGCGGTGGATGTGGATTCGGTGATGCGGGTGACGGCGGAACAGGTGAGCCAGACGCTGGGGCGACGGACTTTCATCCGTCTGCGCGATGACGGCTCGCCGCAGTTGGGGGGCAAAGGGTAAAGGATTGTGCCTATGAAACTTGACCAGAACCTGTATGAGTTTTTATTTGAAACCGCCACCGAGGGGATGATATTGCTGCGCGACGGGCAGTGCGTCCATTGCAACAATAGCGCGTTGCAATTGCTGGCGCGCGCCCGCGATGAGCTGCTGGGCAAACTCTTCACGGAGGTTGCGCCCGTGTATCAACCCGGCGGCGAACGTTCCTCGGCGGTTTTTTCCGAGCGCGAGGAAGCCGCACTCAACGGGCAACCGCAGACCTTTGAATTCGTGCTGCAATCGGCGCAGGATGAACCCGTATATGTGCGGGTGAACCTTGCGGCGGTGAATGTGGACGGTATTTCGTTTTTGCGGGTTTCCCTGCGGGACATCAAACAAGAACGCACACAGGCGCAGGCATTGGCAGATGTTGAAACCCGCCGCGTGGAACGGCGTCGGCGGCAGGTGCAACTGGCAACGCAGGTCAATCAGGCAATCGCCACCGCCACCAGTCTGGAAGAGCTGTATCAGCGAGTGGTGGTGCAGGTTAAAGAGCAGTTCCATTATTATCACGTGCAATTATTGCGTTACGACCCCATGTTGGAAGCGGCGGTGCTGGTTGCCGGCTATGGCGACATCGGCAAAAAGATGATGGCGCAGGAACACCAGATGCCGCTGGGCGTGGGGCTGATTGGGCTGGCGGCGGAGTCGGGCGTGTCGGTGCTGCGCTCCACCGTTGAACACGACCCGGATTGGCGTCCCAACCCCCTCTTGCCCGATACGGAGGGCGAATTGGCGGTTCCCATCAAACTGGGCGATACTATTTTGGGCGTGCTGGACGTGCAGAGCGACGCCGCCGGATTGCTCGACGCGGACGACCAGCTCATCATGGAAGAAGTTTGCGGGCAGATTGCCATCGCTTTTGAAAATACTCGTTTGCGGCAGGATATGGAAGACCGCCTGCGCGAATTGGGAACGCTCCAGCAACTCACTACACTGGATGGCTGGCGGGAATTTTCGGGGCGCAAACGCCGGGAAACGCTCGGCTACCAATTCCAGCAGGGGGCATACAAACCCCTCTCCGCCGATGATGTCCCCGCCGACGGGACGGACGGCTCAACCATCATTCAGCCGATGGACGTGCACGGCTACCGGATTGGGGAATTGGGGATATTCGACGACCCGGAAAATCCCCTTTCGGCGGAAGAAGAAGCCCTGCTGGCGGACATTTCCACGCAGGTTGCGGAAGCATTGGAACGCGCCCGGCTATTTGAGCAGACCCGCCAACAGGCGGCGGAACTCCAAGCCAGTTTGTTTGAAACGGAGACGCTGTACCGCGCCAGCCGGTATATCGGCGCGGCGAGCACCACCGATGAAGCGGTGCTGGGCGCGGCGCAAATCGCGCTGTCGCTGGGGATGTCCCTCTGTGCCGTCACCCTCTTCTCCGGCGCAATTGCCCCGGACAGCGTGGCGCGCGGCGATGTCTACACCGTGGATGTTGACCGCGAAAATTTGACCCTTGCGCCGGTGATGCACGATGTGGCGCTGTGGGATGCCGAAGTGGTGCAAAAAATCGCGGAAAGTGAACACGTGGTTCAGGTTTATCGGGATGCCGAAAATGCCGATGAACCCATTCCCGTGGCGGTGCGCGGCTATTTGCGCGGCTTGAATCTGCGGGGCGGGGTGTTGCTGGGGCTGCACGCGCACGGCAGACCGCTCGGTATTCTGAGCTATTTCAGCCCGCATCCTCTGACGGCGCTCACGGAAAATCACATTCGCCAAATGCGCACCATCGCCGATCAGTTGGTCATCACCATTGAAAACCGAAATTTGTTGCGGGAAGCTCAGGCGCGCGCCCGCCGCGAACAATTGAGCCGTGAAATTGCCATCAAATTGACCGGTAGTGTGGATGTGAACACCATTCTGAAAACAGCGGTGCGGGAATTGACGCTGGCGCTCAATACATCGCACGGGATTGTGCGGATGGGCGTGCCGGGCACGGTGGAAAACGGCAACGACCCGGCGGACGCATTGCGCATCCCGGATATTTGGGAGCCGCTGGCGGCGCGCGCCGACGCCTACGTTTTCCGGCAAGCGGGCAATACCTTTTCCTCCGCGCGGAAGATATGGCGGCAGGAAATGCGCGACGCGATGTCCCGCCGCGCCCCCGTAATGGCGACCACCTCGCCGGGCGCGCGGGTGAAATCGGCGGTGGCGGTTCCCATTATGTTGCGCGGGCAGGTTTTGGGCGTCATTGATTTGTACGATGAAAATGACGTTCGCCACTGGCGCGATGATGACATCACCCTGATGCTGAATGTCGCCACCCAAACCGCGCTGTCGCTGGACAACGCCCGGTTGCTGGTGGAAGCCCAGCAGGCGCTCGCCAACCTCGCCGAGCAGGCTCGCCGCCCCGCGCTGTTGAATGAAATGAGTCAGGAATTGAGCCGCTTGGACGATGAGCGGCACATTTTCGATGCCTCGGCGCGGCACATCAAAGATATTCTCCGCGCGGATGTGGTGCAACTGTACGTGTTGAACGATGCCACGGAGCGATTGGAAGTTGTGGCGTTCACCCAGCCGATACCCATCAGCGCCACCGAAGCTGTGCCCATCTCGAACACGTTGCTGGGGTCGGTGGTTTTGCAGAACCGCCGGCGTTTCACCCCCGGAACCCGTCAATTGCAGGGGATGCACGTGGCGATTTTGCCGCAAATCGGCGATGAGGCGTGGGCGGATGCGCAATCCTTGCGGCAGCAGAACATCAATTCGCTGATGGTTGCGCCGCTCACGGCGGGCGCGCGGGTAATTGGCGCCATCTGCGTCGGTGCGGAAAAAACGGGCGCATACACCATCGAGGACGAAAACTTCTTCATCCAAATTGCCTCCCTCCTTTCCGCCAGTATTGAAAACCGGCGGCTCTTCAAACAGACGCAACAAGCGTTGGCAACCACCGAGCAATTGTACGATGTCAGCCAAAAGCTGAATGCCGCCAACAGTTTGCAGGATATTCTGGCGACGGTGTTGGGCGCGTTCCCCATCCCCGACATTAATCGGGCATTGCTGATGACGGTGAACCGCGATTTGCTCACTCGCACGGAATCTTTGACGGTCATCGCCAATTGGCACAGTGGAAAAGGGATGGAGCCGCTCCCCGTCGGCAAACAATTTTCGCACTCAATGGATGCCTCGCTGGAAATGCTGGTGAGCACGGAGACGCGCACGGTGGCGGATGTTCGCACCAGCAAAACGCTCGACACGCCCAGCCTGACGTGGTTGAAAGAGACGCACACCCGCGCGGTGGCAGTCTTCCCGCTGATGGTCGGGTATCGGTATTTGGGGGCGCTGGTGCTGCAATCGGATGCGCCGCACGCCTTCACCGCCGCCGAAACCCAACCGTACACCTCCATCATTTCGCAGGTGGCAACCACCGTGGAAAACCAACGGCTGCTGGAAGAAACCCGCGCCGCGCTGGAAGAAGTGGAAGCGACCCAACGGCGGTACACCCTGCAAGCGTGGGAGGCTTATTACAATACGCACTTCAAACAAAGTTATGAAAAGGTGAAAGACCCCGACATCCCCGTGCCGCCGTTGCCGGAAGCCGACATCATCACCGCCGCCAAAGAAAAAACGCCGGTGGTGCATGCCGAACCGAAAAACGGTGTGCCGTCGGCGGCGCTGGTGGTGCCGCTGACATGGCGCGACGAAGTGACCGGCGTGGTGGGGGTGCAGGAAGAAACGGGCAAAAAACGCCAATGGCTGCCGGAGGAAATTGCGCTGCTGGAAGCCATTGCCAGCGAATTCGCGCAGGTCGCCGATTCGCTCCGCCTGCTGGACGACACCCAGCGCCGCGCCGCCCGCGAAGCCCGCATCAACACCATCAGCGAAAAGATTCAAGCGGCGCACACCCTCGAAGACGCCCTGCGGATAGCCGTGAAAGAAGTGGGCTTGAGCCTGAACGCCCCGCAAACAACCGTGAAATTAGCGGTCGAGGCGGAGGACTGATATGAATGGAACTTTTGTAATTGCAGTGGTTGCCGTGCTGGCATTGGCGCTCGGCGCATATTTGGAAATCCGGTTGTTCCGCAACGTTTCGATGCGCGCCAAACTGGTGCTGACCTTCGTGCCCGTGCTGTTGCTCTCCGTGGCGTTGCTGGGCTATTTGACCGACCGGGGTCTGGGGCACGCACTGACCCAATCCGCGAACCAATCGCTATTGACCGCCGCCAGCGAAAGCGCCAACCGGCTCGACAACTTTTTCATCACCTCGCTGGATGCAATGCGCACCGAGGCGCAGCTCCCTGACTTTGTGGCATTGCTCGACCCCGAATATTTCCGTCCCAATTTTGGCAATCAGGTGGAAATTTTGCAGAGTTTGCAGCGCAAAGACGCGGAGCATATCCTTTCATACGGATTGCTGAACACCAGCGGCTTGAATATTTCAGACACCGACAGCGCCTTGTTCGGGCGGGATGAATCCGAAGAGACGTATTTCAAAGTACCCGTGGAAAGCGGATTTCCCTATATTTCCCCCGTGCTGTTTGAAGAAGACCGGAACATTTTTGTGTTGAGCACGCCCATTTATGGCGTGAACGATGATATTGTGGGTGTGTTGCGGGTGCAATATGATGCCCAAATCCTTCAGGATTTAATCGTCGAAAGTGCGGGCAAAGCCGGTCCCGGCTCGTTTGCGGTGCTGTTCGATGAAAACCATCTGCATTTGGCGCACGGGGATGAGACGGTTGCGCCGCTGGTGAACTATAAATTGCTCGTGCCGCCCACCAATACCGAATGGCTGAAACAGATGCAGGACACCGAGCGCGTGCCGCCGGGAACAGCGGAAGAGATTTCGGTGAATTTGCCGGAACTGGAAACGAATCTGCGCAACAGCCTGACGCAACCCTTTTTCACCGCGCAGGACATCGCCACCGGCAATAAAATTGACCAAGTGGCGGTGACGCGGCTGGAATCGCAACCGTGGCTGGTGGCGTTCTTCCAGCCCCGCGAAATCTTTTTGTCACCCATCACCGCGCAGCGCCGCCGCTCTCTGATGCTGACCGTGCTGGTTGGAGTGGGGTCTCTGGTGGCGGCGGTGTGGCTGGGACGTATCCTCGCCGCGCCGATTGTGCGCCTCACCGCCGTGGCGGAACAGGTTGCCGAAGGGCGGCTGGACGTGCTCGCCCCGGTTGAAGGGCGCGATGAAATTTCGCAGTTGGCGCGGGTGTTCAACAATATGACGGCGCAGTTGCGCCAGCTCATCGGTTCGCTGGAAGAGCAGGTGGAAGCCCGCACGGAAGAGTTGTCCCTTTCGATGCTGGTGGGGCAGCGTGCGGCGGCTATCCGCGAAGAGGAAAAACTGTTGCCGCACATCACCCGGTTCATTCGAGAGCAGTTCGACCTCTATTATGTGCAGGTATATTATCTGGATGACATCGGGCAAAACCTGATTTTGCGGCAGGGGACGGGCGATGTGGGGCAGGCATTGCTGGAACAGCATCACCGTTTGCCGGTGGGCGAAGGCTCCATTGTGGGGCAGGTTGCCGCCACCGCCAAGTCCATCGTCGTGCCGAACACCGAATTGAGCGACATCCACAAGCCGAACCCGTTGCTCCCCGCCACCCGTTCAGAGTTGGCAGTCCCATTAATGGTGGAAGGGAAGGTCATCGGCGTGCTGGATATGCAGGACAGCGAACCGCACACCTTCACCAAAAAGAATGTCACCGTGTTTGAGGCGATGGCAACCCAGCTCGCCGGGGCGATTGACAGCTCGCGCCAGTGGGCGGCGGCGCAGATTGCTCAGCAGCGCGCGGAACGAGCGTTGCGCCAGCTCACCCGCGAAACGTGGGAAGATGTTCTGCGCGAGCGGAACCAACTTCAGCAGGGCGTGGGCTTCACGTACAACCTGTCGGGCGTTGTTCCCGTGCGCGATGACACCGCCACGCCCGGCGCGGACTCGGTGGTCACCGTGCCGTTGTTGGTGCAGAACCAGCAAATCGGACAGCTTTCGCTGGCGCTGGCAGAGGGTCAGCAGGCGGAAGATGCGCGCGTGATTCTGTCGGCGGTGGCGCAGCAATTGGCGCAGAAAGTGGAAAACCTGCGCCTCTTCCAAGATACCCAGCGCAACGCCTGGCGCGACCAAATTGTCAGCGAGGTCACTTCATCCATTTGGTCGTCGGCGGAGGTTGAAGATGTGATGAAAGCGGCAGTCGCCGAACTGGGCGAAAAGCTCAACGCCTCAGAGGTGGTCATTCGGTTGGGCGAAGATGTGGAATGGCTCAGCGCGATGGATAATCTCAATCTATCATCTGACGCTGAAAACGGTGCATCTGCCGAAAATGCGGGCAATACCCCCGCGAAACGGAGGTAGTATTCCGAGCAATGGGACAAGCTAAAAAATTTCGGGAACGTTTAAAATTCACGCCGAACACCATTCGCAGCCAGTTGGTGGTGGGGAGTGTGGTCATCATCACCCTGCTGGCAATCACGGCAATTGCCTTGCTGATGCAGCTCACCCGTATGTTGGACGCGGTGAACGCCCTGCAAGTGGTGCAAACACAAACATTGATTGCTCTGGAAGTCAGTGAAGACAGCACGCTGATTACCTCTGCCGTGAACCGGCTGGCGCCGTTGCAGGATAACGGTTTCTTGCAGCAGGAAGTCGGCGAGTATTACAACGAATTGCGCGACAATTACAACGCGCTGGATGTGCTGTCGAAGAGTGTATCATCGAACAACCGGCTGCACCCGTACATCAACCGAATGCTTGTCCGCGCCGATAAAGTGATTGCCAGCACCGGGGCAATACTCGAATATGGCGATGCCGACAACTGGGCGGAAATCCGCGCCGCCGGAGAATTATTAATCAATGAACAGGACGATTTGATAAAAGACACCGGCGCGATGATGGCGGTCGCCACCGACATCCAGAACGAGACCATCCAACTGGCGCGGCAAACCCGTCGGCAAGTGGTCGCGTTCATTTCAATTGCGTTGCTGCTGTCGGTCATCACGGCGGGGATTACCACCCAACGCCTGCTGAGTTCCGTGGCGCATCCCATCAGCGAACTGACCACCGTCGCCACCGAAGTTGCCGCCGGAAACCTGCAACAACGGGTGTCGGTGCGTGCTTCCAACGAGGTGAGCCAGCTCGCCCAAGCCTTCAACACCATGACCCACCGCCTGCGGGATTTAATCAACACGCTGGAATACCGCATTCAGGAGCGCACCCGCGCGCTGGAAGTGAGTATGGAAATCAGTAGCCAAATCACCCGCATGCAGGAACGGGATAACCTGCTGAGATACGTGGTAGACCGCATCCATCACGGTTATCAACTGTATCACACCCAGATTTTTCTGCTTGACCCCGAAACGGACGACTTGGTTTTGGTCATGGGGTATGGCGATGTCGGGCGGCGCATGCAGCGCGACAATTACCGACAGGAACACGGCACAGGGATTGCCGGTACGGTTGCCAGCACCAACAAGCCTTTTCTCAGCAACAACGTTTCCGACCTGCTGAATTTCGTGCCGCATCCCCTGTTGCCGCACACCCGCGCGGAATTGGCGGTTCCATTGCGGGTGGGGAACGAAGTGGTCGGCGTGCTGGACGTGCAAAGCGCGCGCGAAAACCGCTTTAAGCCGGAAGATATGACGCTGATGCAGGCGTTGGCTGACCAGACGGCGGTGGCACTGCAAAACATTCGCCTGCTGGAAGAGATGAAAGAGACGCTGCAACAAGTTGAACGCCTCAACCGGCAGCTCACCCAATCGGCGTGGGTGGACTTCGGCAATGAAGTGACCACCTCCGGTTTCCGTTTCCACCGTGGACGGCGCACCACCGTCGCCCCCGATTCGGATGCGTGGCTGCCGCTGATGGCGCTTGCCGCCAACCGGAAGGCGCTGGTGAAACAGCGCACCGTCTCAAACGGCAAATATCAGCGCGATGAAATGGCGGTTCCCCTCAAATTGCGCGGCGAAATCATCGGCTATCTGGGCATCACCCGCGACAAATCAACCGGGTGGACGGACGAAGAAGCGGACGCCGTCGAGGCTGTCGCCAATCAGGTCTCCATGGCGCTGGAAAATGCTCGCCTTTCGCGGGAGCAGGCGAAAACGATTATCCGTTTGCGGGATGTTGACCGCCTGAAATCGAATTTTCTCGCCAGCATGAGCCACGAACTCCGCACCCCGCTCAACTCCATCATCGGTTTCGCCGATATTCTGTTGCAGGGCATTGATGGGGAACTCAGCGAGAATGCCATCACCGACATCACCGCCATCCACAACAGCGGGAAGCATCTGCTCGCCCTCATCAACGACATCCTCGACATGTCGAAAATCGAAGCGGGGCGGATGGAACTGGTGCAGAACGCCGTCAACGTCCCCGAATTGTTCACCGAAGTCTCCGCCTCGGTCTCGTCGCTCCTCACCGACAAGCCGGTGGAACTGGTGCAAGCCGTCGCCCCCGGTGTGCCGGATATTTGGGCTGACCCCTTGCGCATCAGTCAGGTGGTCATCAACTTGGTCAGCAACGCCATCAAATTCACGGAAGAAGGGCAGGTCACATTGGGCGCGGAACGATATGGTCCCAAATTGGTGCATCTGTATGTGCAGGATACCGGCATCGGGATTCCGGAGGATAAATTCGGGCTGGTTTTTGAGCATTTCCGACAGGTGGATGCGCGGAACAATCGCAAATATCAGGGCACGGGGATGGGTTTGGCAATTGCCAAACAATTGGTAGAATTGCATGGGGGTGAAATGTGGCTGGAAAGTGAAGTGGGGCAGGGGTCTACCTTCCATTTCACCATCCCGCTGGCGGCAGATGAGTCATCTGAAACGCCCGCGCTCTCAGAGCCGGAAACATCATCCACCGAACAAACATCATCGTAGAGACAACCATTGATGAGCAAAAAACGCATTCTTTACATTGAAGATAATTTTGAAAATCGCTTGTTTGTGCGGCGGGTGCTGGAAGCGATGGGCTATGAAATGATGGAAGCCGAAGATGGTCACACCGGCATTGAGATGGCAAACGCCGAATTGCCCGACCTGATTTTGATGGACATCGGCTTGCCCGATATTGACGGGCTGGAAACCACCCGGCGCATCAAACAATCGTCCGCGCTTCAGCACACCCCGGTGATTGCCCTGACCGCCAACGCTATGAAAGGCGATGCCGAACAAGCCTATGCCGCCGGATGCGATGGCTATCTCACCAAGCCCATCGGCGTGGTGGCATTGCGCAGTCAGATTGAAAAATTCCTGAAAACCGAATAATTTTACAACGATTGGAGATTCATCATGTCCCACCCTCTGGCGCGATTGACCCGCGCATTGGCAGACAACCCCCTCGATTTTGTGGCAATTATCCCCGGCTCCACCCTCAAATATCTCACCGGATTGGACTTCCATTTGATGGAACGCCCCATCGTGGGATTTTTTTCTGCCGATAAAAAACCCGCGCTGGTGGCGCCCGAATTTGAATGCACGCAGATAAAAAATCCCGACGAATGGCATCTCTTCCCGTGGACGGATGAAGCCGGGGTAGATGGCGCGTTTGCCGCCTGCTGCCGCGAATTGGAGGTGGACGGCGCGCGGGTGGGCGTGGAAACGCTCAGCATGCGGGTGCGGGAGTATCAACTTCTGCGCCGTTTCGCGCCGCAATCCACGCTTGATTCCGCCGACGCGCTCATCTCGGCGCTGCGCATAACCAAATTACCCGCCGAAATTGACGCGATGCAGGCGGCGGTGGCACTGGCGGAACAGGTGTTGCGCGACACGCTGCCGTTGATAACCGTGGGCATGACCGAGCGGGAACTGGCGGCGGAACTGCAAATCCGGCTGTTCCGCGCGGGGAGCGAGACGCTCCCCTTTGAGCCGCTGGTGCAAACGGGCATCACCGGCGCCAGCCCGCACGCCGCCCCCGGCGAGCGGGGACTCGCCCCCGGCGATTTGCTCATCGGTGATTTTGGTGCGCGGGTGCGCGGATACGTCTCCGACCGCACCCGCCCGTTCGCCGGGGCAGACCACAACCCGGCGGCGGGAAGGGTATACCATGCCGTTCTCGGCGCCAACCGGGGGCGACGGGCGGCGGCGCGGCC
>CAZMXX010000038.1:0-16926 GCA_964570315.1 uncultured Anaerolineaceae bacterium
GGTGTATACTCATCATCACAGACATATCGACCGGGGCTGCCGTAGGGGCACGCGGCGGCGTGCCCCTACCACCCAAAGACAGTTGGCACAAATCATCCACGACGGCGGGAATGGCAAAAATTATGGCAAGCAATGCAAATACGGAAACTCTGCAATTGAAAATCGGCGGGATGTCCTGCTCATTTTGCACCAACACCATCCGGCAGGCGTATGACCGCATAGACGGCGTGCAGGAAATTCACGTCAGTTTGTCGCACGAGGAAGCGCTGCTGCGTTACGACCCCCGGCGGGTATCGCCGACCACTCTGCGCGATACGATGCGCCAATTGGGCTACACCGTCCGCGACCCGCGCAAAGTGCGCTCATTCGAGGAGCAGGAAGCGGAACTGCGCACCGAACGGCGACGCTTGTGGCTGGCGGGGGCGTTCACCGCCATCAGCGCGGCACTGATGCTGCTGATGTGGCTGAAGCTGTTCCCGCTCGCCATTCTGCGCCCGCCGATGCAGGTGGTGATGCCGCTGCTGGCACTCGTCACGGTGTTTGGTCTGGGCGGGTACATCCTCAAAATGGCGTATCACTCGCTGCGACGAGGCATTCTGAACCAGCACGTTCTGCTGGAATTCGGCGCATTTGCCGGACTCATCGGCGGGACGCTGGGACTACTGGGGCGGTGGCTGAACATCCCCGCGCTTCAATTCCCCGCCGCCGACTTCTTCGCCGTCGCCACCTTCATCACCACTTATCACATTCTGTCGGGCTACACCTCGCTGCTGGTGCGCACCCGCGCCTCGCAAGCCGTGCGCAAATTACTCGCCCTGCAACCGGCAACCGCCCGACTCATTCGGGAAAACGGCGAAACGGTCGAAGTCCCCATCAACACCATCGTGCCCGGCAATTTGGTGCGCGTTTTCCCCGGTGAAGCCATTCCGGTGGACGGGCGCATCACCGAAGGCACATCCACCGTGGATGAAAGCATCGTCACCGGCGAATCTATGCCGGTGGAAAAAAGTGTGGGGGATGACGTCATCGGCGGCTCGGTGAATCAGGCGGGCGGGCTGCTCGTCCGCGTCACCAAAGTGGGGGACGAAAGTTATCTACAACGGGTGGCGCGCTACATCGAAGAAGCGCGGGCGATGAAGCCGGGCTTGCTGGCGCTGGTGGATGTGGTGCTGCAATATTATGTGCCCGCCATTCTGGGGTTCGCCGCGCTGGGGTTCGTCATTTGGACGGTGGGCGCATGGTTTGTAACCGGACAGCCGAACATCCCGCGCGCGATTTTCGGCGGGCTGGCGGTTTTTGTGATGGGCTATCCCTGCGCGCTGGGGATGGCAACCCCGCTGGCGATGATTCGCGGCGGGGGCGAAGCTGCTTCCAAAGGAATTTTGATGCGTTCCGGCGAAGCGTTTCAGGTTTTTAAAGACCTCACCACGGTGGTGCTGGACAAAACGGGCACAATTACCAAAGGGAAGCCGGATGTCGCCGATATTCTCATCCCCCAAACGGAAACTGCGCCGACCCCCGACACGTTGCTGCGGCTGGCGGCGGGGGTGGAACAGGGGAGCGAACATCCGTTGGCGCGGGCGGTGGTGCTGGCAACGCTGAATCGGGGGCTGGATATTCCCATCACCCGCAATTTTGAAACTTTTTCCGGCAGAGGGGTGCGGGCGGACGTGGACGGACGCACGATTTTGGTGGGGAGTCAGAATTGGCTGGCGGAACTGGGTGTTTCGGCGGAGAAGTTGACCGCCGACCTGCGCCGCGTTCAAAATGAGGGGAAAACGGTGCTGTTGGTGGCGGCAGAAGCGGCGGACGGACGGCGCACGCTTTTGGGCGCCATCGCCGTCGCCGACACGCTGAAAGCGGACGCCATCGAAACCATTGCCCGCATGAAAGCCGCCGGGTTGCACCCGTTGATGCTCACCGGCGACAACGCCCGCACAGCGCGGGTGATTGCCGCCGCGGTCGGCATTGAGCAGGTGCGGGCGGAAGTCCTGCCCGACGAAAAAGCGGCGCAGGTGCGCCAATTGCAGCAGGCGGGCGAACGGGTGGCGATGGTCGGCGATGGTATCAACGATGCCCCCGCGCTGATGCAGGCGGATGTCGGGATCGCCATCGGCGCGGGCACGGATATTGCGATTGAATCATCGGACATTATTTTGGTGAGCGAGCAGCTCGGCGGGGTGATGGACGCCTATTTCATCGGACGCAGCGCCTATCGAAAAACAGTGCAAAATTTATTGCTGGCATTCGCCTTCAACGGTATCGGCGTGCCGCTGGCAGTAACGGGACTGGTTCATCCCGCCTGGGCGATGATTGCGATGGTGTTGAGCGTCAGCACGGTGCTGCTCAACTCTTTCGGCGGGCGATTGCTCCCCCGCACGGTCACGCAGCGAGAATCAGCACCAGCGCGGTGATGGCAATACCGCCCAGCGCCCCCGCCACCAATTGCATCGGGGTGTGTTTTTTGCGCTGCAACCGCGCCCACGCCACCAGCGGCAGGCTCAAAAACACCCAACCCGTGCCCGCGCCGAAAGCGTAAACCAGCAGGGTGGAAAATCCACTCACGCCCACCATGTGCAGGCTGATTTTCCAGAAGTTGGAAATCGTGAACATGGTCAAACCCAGGGTGGCATAAACAAGCGCCAGCACCCACAGCAGATGGGGCGCGCCACCAAACCCCAGCACCAGCAGCGCCAGCAAATCACTGGAAAAGCTGACGGCGATGAAGCGCGGGCGTTCGCCGCGATGGGTGAGTTCCCAATCGCTGACCCATCCCCGCCGTATGCCGATTTTGATGTACGCCAACGGGATGCCGGTCAGGATGAGGATCGCCACGAATGCCCATCCCACACCTGCCCACCCTGCCGAAGTCCATCCCACCAGCGGAAAGACAATCAACGACAATACAGAACTATCGAACAGAATTGAAACCCATTTTGCCAAGCGAGCTGCATTCATTTTTACCATCCGGTGTGTGTTATGCGTTTTTTGGTTTGATGAATCCCCAACCCACCAGCGCGGCAGTTCCCAGCCAGAAAATCCACAATCCCCCGTGCAACTGACCACCGTACAACCGTTTGTATCGCCCGCCGAGCCGCCACATCACGTAACTTTCCGCCATCATTTCCCACAGCGCGTGATGTTCCGTCCAAAGCCACAACCCCTGCGACCATGTGAGCCGCCCGGCTTGTTTCGCTCGCGCCAACAATACAAACGCCGCCAGCACCGCCAGCGGCAATGTTTGCAGATGTCCCAATTCATGCCGAAAGGACAACTCGCGCTGCGCCTCAACGGGCAAGCCCTGCCTGATGAGCAGATTGACCACCGGCGGATGGGGGATTTCCACGCCGCCCAACCCCGCCAAGTGCCAAAATCGCCCCTGCAATTCTATCCGCCCGGTTGCACCATACCACGTGCGAATGTGATATTCCGTTTTTTCCATCTCGACTGCCTTTCGCCGCGATGGTACCTGCGGCTATCGCCCCATCATCCCGCGACCACCCATCATGCCGCCGCCCATCATCCCCCTGCCCATACCGCCGAAACGGCTCGGTTGGGATTGCGCCATCTGCTGCAACTGGGCGGGCGTCAGGCTGTCCCAATGGCGAATGAGCGTCGCCAGCGCGGTGATGTCGTTTTGGCTGAGCAGTCCGCCCCACGCGGGCATCCGCGTGCCGGGGCGACCATTGCGGATGGTCGCTTCCAGCGCGTCGGTGGTCATTCGTGCGCGCAGGGATGGGCTGTTCAGCGGCGGTGCCATGCCGGTTCCGTCGCCGGTTGCGCCATGACACACCGCGCAGTTTTGCGAAAAAAGCGACACCGCCTGCGGGGGAATGCCAGTGAAGTTTTCCTCCGCCACCGCAACTGGAGCGGATGGCTGCCATGCGCCGGCGCGAATCAGCGACACGAGTTCCCCGATTTCCTCGGCGCCCAGTGTACCACCGGCTTTGGTTCCCCATGCGGGCATCGCCGTGCCGGGGCGTCCGAAGGTGATGATGTTTTGCAAGGTTTTGCTGTCCATTTGACGCACTTCCGGCGCGTTCAACGCCGGGGCAATCGGCGACCCCTCGCCACTGACGCCGTGGCACGCAGTGCAGTTTTGAGCGAACAACGTTTGTCCGGCGCTGTAGGCATCATCGGCGACACCGGTGTTTTGCGCTGTGGTGGTCGGTGAAAGAAGCGTCGGTGTCGGTTCGACCACCACATTTTCATTTGATATTTCGGTGAGCAGTTGTTGTGCTTGCCGGTAGATTGCGGCTGATAAATAGACAACGGCGACGGTACCGGCGATGATGACGGCCAACAACAGCTTTCGGCGCTTTCGCATCCGTGCTCCTTTTTGCTCACGAACATTGTTCGGAGACGTTTTACGCCTTCACCCGATAATTGCGCATCAATCCCTGGTCTTCATGTTCCAGGTTGTGACAGTGATACAGATACAAGCCGGTGAAATCCTCAAATTTCAAAAGAATTTTGACGCGCTCGCCGGGCATGAGCAAAACCGCATCTTTCCAGCCTTCATCTACATAACCGGCGCTCACGGTTTCCCAATCCGCGCGGTATTGGTCTTCGACCTGTCGTTCAATCACCTGAAATTGCAGCCCGTGGACGTGCATCGGGTGCGCCATGCTCATCCCGCCGCCCATCATACCGCCGCTTCCGCCACCTTTGTTGACGAACTCCCACACTTCCAGCGTGTCCAGCTTGACTTCTTCGTTTTTGGCGGTGGCGGTCATTTCAAAGGTACGCCCGTTCAGTGTCCATTGCATCATCCCCCCCATAGCAATCTCAAAAGTGCGTGGATTTTTGCTATTCACCGCGTCTTCCAATTTATAGCGCGGAATGGTTGACAATCTTTCGGGCAGCGTGGGCGATTCCGAGGCTTCTTTTTCCACGCGCACTTTTATCACGTTGAATTCCGCCCCGTTGGGGACGCCAGATCCACCCTCTGAGGGGGTTGCGCCGGTGAAGGGCAAGCTCTTCAGGGTTAATTCGCTCCCCAATTCCCATTGGCTGAAATCTACCCACAATTCAATCCGCTCGGCGGGGGCGAGGGTGACGTAATCGCGTTGGACAGGTTTTTCCAGCAAGCCGCCATCGGTGGCGATGACCGTGAGGGGTGTGCCGTCCGCCCAGCCCAGTTTGTAAATGCGGGAGTTCGAGCCGTTCAAAAAGCGCAGCCGATACGCACGCCGTTCCACCGAAAGTTCGACGTCCGGCTTACCGTTGACCAGCAGGCGATTGCCCAAAAAGCCCATCATTTGATCCATTCTCCCGTTGGGCAGATAAACCAGTTGGTTGTTATTGTCCACCACTCTATCCTGCAAAACCAGGGGAATGTCATAATCGCCGGAGGGCAAACCGAGCGCCGCTTCTTCATCATCCGAAACGATGAACAGCCCCGCCATACCGCCATACACTTGCGGTCCGGTGCGCCCGTGCGGGTGCGGGTGATACCAATACATGGCGGCGCGGTTGAGGATGTCGAATTCATAGTTGTATGACTGCCCACCATCCACGGCGAAGCGGGGATGCCCGTCCATGTCGTCGGGGATGTGGAAACCGTGCCAATGGACAATTGAGGCTTCGGACAATTCGTTGGTGAAATTGATGCGGATGCGCTGCCCTTTTTTCACCCGGAAGGTGGGTCCCAAATATGAATCGGGGATGGGTTGCAAGCTGGCGGGGTCGCCGGATAAGGGTTTTCCCCGATAGCTCCACACACTGGTTTCTTTTCCGGGGAAAATGGGGACGGTGGTGGGTGTGGCGCGCAGTGAATATTCCGCGTCAATGGCGCGCACAGCCGAGGTTGCCGTCGGTGCGGCGGTGCTGCCCGCCGTGGCGGCAGTGGTTGCAGTGGCGGCGGCAGTGGTCGCCGAGGTGCTGCTACACCCGCTCAACACCGCGCCCACACCGCTGGTTGCCAAAACCGTCGCGCCCAAACCAGACCAGCGTAAAAAACTTCTCCGTGAAAGATGAGATTGTGTCATAAAAAGATCCTTTCGTGTTGCTGTTTGTCTCTCCCTTAATCCTCTCCCGATGAGAGGAAAACATCCCCTCCCCCGGAGCGAGGGAGGGTTTTGGAAAGGAGAAATGTTTGATGCCCGTATGTCTGTCTTTAAATTATATACGGGATTTTGTGTAGATAAAAATTATTCTTCGCTCATTTCGACGAAATCACCGTGCCATGTGTGCAGGAAAACCTGTCGGGTGTAGCCATTCACACTGAGCATCCCGGCGATTTCACCATCACGCAGCACGTGGATAGTATAATAGCCATAGAAGGGGTCGGCGTTGTCTTCGACGGTCAAGTTGCCGGGGACATAATTGTCCAGATAGGCTTGCGCGATTTTCACGGCGTCCGCCGCGCTGACCGGCATGTCTGCGGAAGCGGTATCGGTGGTGAGGGTATCATCCATCATCGAGCCGGGTGCGCCGACGTTCCCCGACATCGCGTCGAAGCCGAAGCCGCCCATCATGCCGCCGAAACTGCCCATCATGCTGTATTTTTGATTCCACATCATGTTGGGTCCCATTTCCGGCGAGACCGAACCCGTCACCGGGTTTATCAGCACTTCCATCACCCCGATGCCGCCATCTTTTTCCACAATTTCCGCATAAGCGTGGTTGTCAAAAACCATCACTTCACCCACACCGAGATTGCTGTCGCCCAGCCCGGCAATATATGTTTCCACGGCAGACGTCGCATCAGAAAGGCTAATGGGGTCTGGTTTGAATAATCCGCTCCAGAAGATACCATTGCCCATCATATTGCCAAATCCACCGAAATTGTTCATCATTCCGCTGAAGCCGCCCATCATACCGCCGCCCATCATACTGCCATAGCCGCCGTTACCCATCATATCGCCATAACCGAACGGCATCGTGCCGGTGAACGTCGAGCCGTAGCCCATCATATCACCGTAACCATAACCGCTGGCGCCCCCCATCATATTGCCGTAACCGGAGCCATAGCCGTTGCTATTGTAGCCACTGCCGCCCATCATTCCGGGACCCTGCGCCAGTGCCGGAGACACAATGGTCAATCCTATAATCAATAAACCCACCAAGGTTGAGCCTAAAATTACCGGAAGCCATCGTTTAAAGGTCTGTGCATTCATTTTGAAATCTCCCTTTTTCTTGTTTGAAATGTGACATGGTTTGTAATTGTTTTACGTTTTGCGGATGCTGCGGGCTGGGGGAACGGCTGACGCTGGTATCCATTGCCATCCGTTCCCCGCAACACCGTATGTTTTGCACACTATGACAGTTCGTTCAATGTGTTGCGATATTCATCGCGGGTCAGTTCGCCGCGTGCGTAGCGGACTGCCAGAATCTCACGTGCCGATTGTTGCGGCGCAATAACGGTTGAGCCGTCAAACGACGCCCCGGCATTGCTGCGGGAAAATTGTCGCGCACCCCAGACGACCAACCAAATGATGCCGCCCCAAAGCGCGATGTTGAAAATCAAGCCGATGCCGCCCATTAAACCAAAGCCGCCAAGTCCTGCACCTAAACCACCCATAATACCCATTGTATATCTCCTTTATTTTTTGATATATTTTCCGTCCGCATTGTGCGGTAACGTTTTGTTTGATAATAGGATATCGCATCAATATGACAGGAAATTAAAGGAAATGTAAAGGTTATATGAAGGTTTTGACGAATTTTTGGGCACTGTCGGGTACTGTAACCTTTTGTCGCGAAGGTTGTATATACACTGACGGCTGTTTTTTCACCCCGAATGGAGATTCTCCCGATGAAACGATTCCGCAATATCCCGCTCTCGCTTGCGTCCGGCTATATTCTGATGTTCTATTCCGAGTATCTTTTCTACGGGCAATTGAACGATCCCGGCTCGCCCCTGCCAACCGTCTCGGATTTAGTATTGCTCTACGCTGTTTATTCTCTGATGGCGTATATTTTGATGGCGTTCATTCGCCGTTATCACATCCGCACGTTGTCAGCCCTGCTGCTGGTTGGCGCAATCTACGGCTGGATGCTGGAAGGCGGCATTGTCGCAACCACTTACGAAGCGCTACCGTGGTCGCTCAGTTTCACCGGATTAGCATGGCATATGCCGCTGGATGTGCTCATCGGGTGGTACGGGATGCAACGGTTGTTGCGCACAGCCTCTCGCCGCCGAATGTTGTTTGCCGCACTCGGATTAGGGTTGTTCTGGGGCTTTTGGGCAGTCTGGACATGGTACGACGGCATCCAACCGCCCAATCCGGCAGCCTTCTTCAGCTTCAGTCTTCTTTCGGTCGGATTGCTTATGCTCGCTTATTGGGTCAACGGCAGAATCGGGTTGGGCACATTCCAAGCCACCCGCAACGGACAAATCTTCGCGGGGGTGATATGGCTCGGCTGGTATGCGCTCAACACCGCGCCCATTGCACCGATGTCGCTGTGGCTGCTGCCTTTATTGCTGGGTGTCAGTTGGCTGGCACTGCGCAAACATCGCGCCGCCGAAAACGCCACCGATGCACTCGACGCTTTAGCCTCGCCGCCACGCGGAAGCAACCTGCGGACATTAGTGGTCTTCCCTATTACGGCGGCAATTATTTATGGCTCGCTGGCTGCCGCCGGATGGAAAATCCCCAGCAGTATGCTGGTTTTTTTCATCGCCGCCCCGTTGGGGTTTGTGCTGTACGGTTGGGCAATATGGAAATCATTCCGTATGAACGCGCCCGCCGCATCATAGCCCCTCATTATTAAAGCGTTTGTTCCATTTATTATAATGACACAGAACCGCCACAGCATATACGCTATGACGGTTCTGTGTTTTGTGAGACGTGGTATCAATTACTGTCCATTTGACATCCCGCCGCCGGGCATGCCACCGCCACCACCGCCGGGCATACCGGTCGGGTTGGGGGTTGGCATTGCGGTGGGAACGGCTGTGGGAACTGCCGTCGGATTTTGCATCCCACCGCCACCGCCGCTGGGCATTTCGGTCGGGCTGGGCATTGTCGTCGGCATCACCGTGGGGACTGCCGTCGGGTTTTGCATCCCGCCGCCGGGCATTCCACCGCCACCACCGCCGGGCATTTCGGTCGGACTGGGCATCGTCGTCGGCATTGAAGTGGGCATCGCGGTCGGGTTTTGCATACCGCCGCCGGGCATGCCACCGCCACCACCGCCGGGCATTTCAGTCGGGTTGGGCATCATCGTCGGCATTGAGGTGGGCATCGCGGTCGGGTTTTGCATACCGCCGCCGGGCATTCCACCGCCACCACCGCCGGGCATTTCAGTCGGGTTGGGCATCATCGTCGGCATTGAGGTGGGCATCGCAGTCGGGTTTTGCATACCGCCGCCGGGCATTCCGCCACCACCACCGGGCATTTCGGTCGGGTTGGGGGTCATCATCGGCGTCGCAATGGGTGAAACAGGGGACGGCATAGTTGTGGGCATTGTGGAAGGCGGCATAACATTGCCCATCCGTTCCTGCGCCCGCTCAATTGCCATCTCCGCCGACATTAATCCGCCGTCACTCATCGTTCCATCGCCCAATTGTCCTAATTGTTGCTGCTGTTGTTGTAACATCTCCTGGGCGTGCAATAATACGCCACTGCGCTGCGGTTCCGGCGATTGTTCTGCGAGTTGCAGCGCCAGGTTCAAGTGTTGCTGCATCAAATCTACCACTGTTTCATCTACCGGCACGCCATTTGCCGCCAATTCCACCATTTCCTGCACCCGTTCCTGAGCGAAGTTCAGATGTAACATGGCTTTCGCCGACGGGGTATCGACAAATTGCAGTTGCGCATCTTCCATTGCGAGTTTTACGGGATACAATACGGAGTCCGGCAGGCTTTGTGCCGCAACGAGGGCTGTCCCCCCGGCGGAACCGAATACGGTCATAAGAATTAATGAAGCTTTGAAAACAAGTGATTGAAACATTGGTTTCTCCTTTTTTACGGGTTGTGGATTGTTTTTCTTCGGGAAATACTGACCAATCCACTGGGTAAGTCGTTTCAGCGGCAAAAAGGATACGCCCGGCGCAACAGATTTCTCCATAGTTTGCAAAAATGCCGTGCGGTCTGCCGCCAATTCCGCCTCCGACGGCATTGCAACGGGCTTTAACCCGTCCAACATCGACACCGTTTCCAGCAAGGGTTGAAGTTCAGCGGCGAATTCCGCGTAATCCGCTAAGATTATCGTCACATCTTCACCGGCGGTTGTTCTTGCCAACGCAATATCGAGTACATCCGAAAAGGACATGGTCATGATGTTCCCTCCGTTGCGCGGGTCAGATGGCGCTGAAGTGCCGCCAACGCACGGTGCTGAAGGGATTTCACCGCAGTAATGGGTTTATCCATAATCTCCGCCGTTTCCGCATTGGAAAGTCCCTGCAAAAATTTGAGCGAAATCACCGCCTGCTGGTCGGGGGTTAGTTTGGTTATTGTTTGCCGCACAATCTCGGCATCCATGCGCCGTTCCGCAGCATCCATCGGGTTTTGAGTAGCCATCATTTTATCCTCAATTGGCATATGGCGGCGAAATTTCTGCCGCCGGTAAAAATCTACCACTGTGTTGTGTGCCGTGCGGTACAACCACGCCGACACATTTTCAATGGGAAATGCTTTCTGGATTGCCTCCACCAGTTTTCGGAACACGTCCGCGGTTAAGTCGCGGGCAGTGTCCACATCACCCACCCGCCGGTAAATGAAGCGGTAAATGGGATGGTGGTATGTGTCGTAAATTTCAGTTATCTTTTTTGCTGATAATGATGCTTGCATGTTGTCTTTCGGTTGGTCAGTATGTTTCCCGTTGTTATGTATGTCGTTTGACAAGCGGAATGGATACGGGTCAACGCCGCGAAAAATTCGCGCTTGCGGTTGTATTCTAAACCAACCGCCCCCCGGATTCAACTGTTTTTCATATTTCTTTACAGAATCTTCACAAAACTGACACCTTTTTGTTAAGATATTATGGTACACTTCTTTCAGATTAAAGAACACACACCTATTTGTGTGAAAATAATTCAGAAAAATATGGAGGTGATCATAATGGGTGGTGGAATGATGGGCGGTTTTGGCTCAGGATTTGGAACCGGTGGCTTTGGTGGTTTCGGGCTGCTGGGTGGATTGATTGGACTGGTATTCAACATCGCCATTCTGGTGGGAATTGTCCTGCTGGTGGTTTGGGCGGTGAAGCAATTCTCCGGGCGCAGCGATACCGTGGGTGGCTTAAGCACCGGACACTCACTGCCGATGGCATCGGCGCGGGAAATTTTGTCAACCCGCTATGCTAAAGGTGAAATCAGCCGGGAAGAATACCAGGCAATGTTGGAAGATATTTCGTGAGGTGAGCCATGATGGGCTTTGGATTTGGAATGGGACTGTGGGGTATTTTTATCATGCTACTATTTTGGGGCGGATTAATTGCATTGGCGGTGTGGCTGGTAGGGTTGATGTTCCCTGCATCCAAAACCCCGTCTATCAACGCAGGCATGCCTCAATCGGCAGAAGAAATCTTGAAAATTCGTTATGCTCGCGGTGAAATCACCGAGGCAGAATATAAACAGATGAAAGAAACACTTTCACAAAATTTGTAAATCACCGGGTTACACCGACACATGAATAATGCGCACCAATGACAGGGGCAGATGAAAAACTATCTGCCCCTTGTCCGGCGCAAAAAATCATTGTGTCTGAATATTAACTTTTTATCTTGAAAGGAGATAAGAGCTATGAGTTCCGATTATGGATTTCGCACAACTTTAAACGTGCCATTTGATACGGCGATTGAGCAAACTACGGCAGCGCTGAAGGCGGAGGGTTTCGGCATTCTGACGGAAATTGACGTGAAAAATACGCTCAAACAAAAACTCGATGTTGACTTTCAGCGGTACACAATTTTAGGGGCATGTAATCCCCCGTTGGCGCACAAAGCGCTCCAATCCGAACTGGAAATCGGCTTGTTGCTCCCGTGCAATGTGATTGTGTATGAAACCGGCGACAATGAAACCACCGTGTCCATCGTAGACCCGCTGTTGATGCTCAGCGTAGCGGGCAACGAGGAATTGCACGGCGTGGCAACGGAAGCCAAAACACGCCTCACCCGCGTGCTCAATTCACTGGCAAACAGCTAATTTCAGAAGCAAGATTCAGCCGTTGGTTGTCAGCCTTCAGTCTCAAAATTGACCGCTGACAACTGAGGGCTGACAATTTATTTTTAAAGGAGAAACCTTTTTATGACCCGTACAAAATTTTTCGCCCTGTTAACTCTGCTGGCTTTAACCGCACTGGTGAGCGTCGCCTGCGCCGGTGGCGCCACAGACACCGCCGCCGCCATTCCCAAAGTGGATGGTCCCGCCGTTGATTTGTGGAGCTTACCCCAAAACTCCGCCGGATACCGCAGCGCTTCGGCAAAACAGGTTGCATCCGCGCTGACCAACAAAAATTTCACCCTGATAAACGTCCACGTCCCCTATGCGGGCGAACTCCCCGAAACGGATGCGCTCATCCCCTTTAATGAAATTGAAGCCAATCTTGGTAAGCTACCTAACGATAAAGACGCGCCGATTGTGGTATACTGTCGCAGCGGCAGTATGAGCGCAATCGCCTCAAAAACTTTAGCCGGTTTGGGCTATACTAATATCGTTGACCTCAGTGGCGGCATGATTGCCTGGCAACAAGCCGGTGGCGCACTGATTGACAAATAAGCCGTTGGTTTGATATTCCCCCTCCCGTCAGGCTAGCCATTGGCGTTAGCCTGACGGATTTCATTTGCACACAGGATTAAGCTATGATAAACCCGAAACACACAGAGCAGACACGCGCACGCTATAACCGCATCGCGCCGATATACGATTTAATGGAAATTTTGCCGGAACGCCGTTTCGTCCCTTGGCGACGGCAATTATGGGCGCAAGTCCCGGCGGGAAAAGTGTTGGAAGTCGGCGTGGGCACAGGGAAAAACTTCCCCTACCACCCCGAAGGAGCCGAAATCACCGGCATAGATTTGAGCGACGGGATGCTGGCGCGCGCCCGCAACAAGGCGCAATCAATGGGCAAAACGCTCGACCTGCGCCAAATGGATGCGCAGTCGCTTGAGTTCCCCGACAATACCTTCGACGCGGCAGTGGCAACCTTTGTCTTCTGCTCCATCCCCGACCCGATGCTGGCGCTGGATGAATTGGCGCGCGTGGTGAAACCGGGCGGGAAAATCTTCCTGCTGGATCATGTGCGAATTGACCGCCCGATTATCGGCACAGTGATGGACATTATGAACCCCTTTACGGTACGGCTGACCGGCGCGAACATCAACCGCCGCACCGCGGAAAATGTCCGGCGCTCGCCATTGGCGGTGGAATCCGTCACCGATTTGGGACCGCTGGATGTGGTCAAACTCATTGTGGCAGACACCCCCAACGAATAATCATCCAATCAACCAACGGTTTTCAGCCCAAAAGCTGATGACCGCTTATTATTTTCAGAGGAGAAAAATATATGGCAAAAAAAGCAAGAACCCGCGCTCGACAAGCACAACGGCAGAGGGAACAGCAGAAAAAACGTAATTGGCTGGTGATAAGCGCGGTGGTTGCCATCGCAGCGATTGCCTTTGTGGTTTGGGGCTTTCAGCAGGGGCAAACCGGAGACGACATTGGCGAGCATGTGGCGTATCAAGGTCAGGATCATCTCAATGAAGGTGAAACATTCTCCAATTACAATTCCGACCCGCCCACATCCGGACCGCATGGCAATGCCCCGACAACAGCGGGCTTCCATGATACCCCCGTCCCCGATGGGATGATTATTCATAATTTGGAACACGGATACATCGCCATTTCATACGATTGCGACAAACTGACAGATTGTGATTCCGTCAAAAACAACTTGCAAACATTGATGGATAAATTCAACAACTTCAAAGTGGTGGCGGTTCCCCGCACCAACCGCGACGCGGCAATTGCAGTCACGGCGTGGCAACGCATTGACCTGATGGACGAATATGATGAAGCGCGCATTTCCGCATTCATCAATGCGTGGCGGAATAAAGCCCCGGAAAAAACACCGAATTAATTTGAAAAAGCCCCTGACTCGTTCTTGAAATGAGTCAGGGGCTTTTTTGTAACCTTACCGGGGAGATGCGTTATTTGCTCCCCGCAGTTTGTTCTTTCGCAGTACGTTTCATTTCGGTGCTGAAAACATCTTCCAACATGGGCAAGATGAAGCCCATTGTGCCGAAACCAGCCAGCAACCCGGTCAACAGACGCATCCACCAGTTAAATGAACCGATGGCGTCTCCGGCGTAAAACGTGGCGGGGAAAGCATTGTTGGTCAACAGTGCGAGCCAGGCGTTGGTGTCGCGGAAACCTGCGCCAAAGTTGATGGCATCGCTGATGGTGTGGGTGATGCCGTCAATGCCCAACGGAACCAGCATCAGCAGCCAGAGCCAAACGGGTAATTCTCGCCACCCGGATGTCGCCAGCGGATTGCCGGTTTTACGGCGCGCCCGCCACCGTGATACCGCCATCCACAGCCCCGAAAGGAAGTATGGGGTGTAAAAAGAGACCATCCGGTCTGACCATGCTATTTTGTATCCGAAATCGGCATTGCCCACAAACTGGCGCAACCGGAAAAAGTCGGTATAGGACCACACCGTATTTATATCCTGCATAGAATACATCACTTTGGGACCAAACAAGAAATACGAGCGTTCCGGCAGTTGGTGGCATTGGACACTGTAAATTTTGTAGATGAGTGCCGCCACGCTCGGCAACCCGATGACGGTGAAGACCGGGGCGAACCATGGCAAGATCACCCACGTGCCAAAAAACACGTTGATGATGAACAGCCAATGGCGATAGAAAAATGTTGAAATTTTGTCTGCCGTTGAGGTTTTAAGGGCAGGGCTGGAAGATACAGCTTCCGTCATAAATAACTCCTAACGGTCAACAACGGTGTCGGGTACGGTGGGTTTTTGTCGCCGGAGAAGAACGGCTTTCAAATCATCTCGCAGCGTTTCACGTTGACGCTCATAAGCTTGTTCCGTTATTGTACCCGCATCGAGCGCTGCATCCAAGTCTAACAAGGCTTGCACAATCTCATTTTCCGGGGAATCGGCGGGCAAATCGGTCGGCACGGGGATGGCATAACCATCCACAGGTTCATTGTTGTCAACCGGATTGCGCTTCCACCACCAGACACCCACGGCGAGCACCAACGCGCCCGCCAGCAAAATTCCGAAGCCGATGACGCGGAAATCGGTGCCGGAAATTGGGACGGAGACGGTCGGTTCGGCGATGTCGGCGTTTTGCCCCAACTGCGGTTCACCATTCAACCGGAAGGCGAAATTCGGGCTGGTGCTCATATCCCCAGAGGCATAAATCTCAACAGTGCGCCCATCCGCAATTTCACGGGTGCTGTCAAGCCCGAATTTATCGCTGGTGAGCTTGACACCAACTTCAGGCAGCAAAACGTTGACGCGCTCGGTGGGGTACGACAAAGGATGGTCCACCGTCACGCCATCTTTGTAGGGGATATAGTAGCGGACAATGATTTGTCCGGTTTCCGCGCCGGGTTGAATACCGAAGGTGTCGGCGAAGCCGGTTTCCGTTTCAAGGAAGCGGTCGCCAATTTGCCCCTGGTCAAACGACAGGTTGACCGCCCCCTTGGGCAGGTCGAATTGCACGGCGGCGGTATTGCCATCCGGCAGTTGCACGGCATCTTCCACCGTCTTATCTGAATCATTGGAGATGATGTAAATTTCCGCAATCTGCAGCAGCGACGGGCTGAAGAAATCGACAATCATGTGCATTTGAGTGACGCGCAGCCCGCTGGCATCGGTGGTGGCATCAAAATAGTTGACGGGCAATTCCAGCGCGCCGCCGTCGGTGGGCGCGGGCGCAACATCACTGAAATAGGATGTTTTGCCGACGGTTGCCATCATCTCAAACAGGCGATTCGCCGGCGCTTCCACATTTTCAAAGATGAACGAGCCATCTTCAGCCGTGACGCCATCAATCATACCGGACATTTGGTCGTTATCAAAGGTGTGGAGCATCAACGGAATACCGGCTGGGGCAGGCTCGCCGGTGGTTTTATTGATGAGCATCCCGCTGACGGTGATGGTCGGGCTTTGTGCCAGCGCCATCGGGGTAAAAATGAGCAACAACATAACCAGAAAGGAACTAATCACAAAAAATCGTTTATTCATTTGGGTTTCCTCAAAAAAATTATTGCAAACTGGCAAGCAAATCGGTTAATGCGGCGTCGGCAATCTCAGCGTTAGCGGCAAGCCAAAGTACCTGCTGTTTGTGTTGAAAATAAAAATGTAGTTGTCCCATCCCACGCAAAACATACACGGTTGTGCCGGAAATTTCGCGCGTCTCCACCGGCGTGAAAGGCGATTTCCCCTCCGCGATGCGAGTTTCCATCGCTTCCACCTGCTTTTCCGCCATAATGGGCAGCCATGTGCTGGAGACCCACAATACGGCTGTATTGCCGCCATACATCCCCATGACACCGTCAACCAACGGGAAAGTCTTGCCGTGCAATCGGCTGATTTCCGTCAACGCCTCTTCACCGGTCATTTCGGAGGTCAGCGGCACACCCGCCAACGACCGGGGAACTGTGACGGGGTTTCGTTCCGCTTGAAGCACGATGACGAGGACTAATCCACCTACAAGGATTGTCGCTGCACCTATAATTATTAATAAAAGGGGGAGAATTTGTTTTTTGCGCCGGGGTGGCGCGGAGGCTTCAGTAACTACAGACATTGTTACATCCTTTTTGTGCTGAAAATCACCACCAAAACACCGCTCCCAGCATACGATGCTTCCCAAAATTTGTCCAGCGCCAGGATGCCCGTTGCCACCCCCGCCAAATTGCCCGGTCGAATCCGCGCCGGCTGGCGCTGTTTAATGAACAATACGTTTGCTATACTCACATGTGCGCTGTAGAATCAATTACTATAAAG
>CAZMXX010000039.1:0-16877 GCA_964570315.1 uncultured Anaerolineaceae bacterium
GCGGTGCGACGCGCACAAAACTGCGCCCGCCCTGCCGCTGCACTTCCCCCAACGATTGCGCCAGCTTTTTGAAGCGTTTGTAATCCCGCAATTGCTGCACCAAATCGTCGGTGTTGTCTTCCTCTTCTTCATCCAGAATGCCGGGCGGCGGCTTTGGCAGCAGAACCTGCGATTTGATGAGAATCAATTTCGCTGCCACCATCAGAAATTCGGTCAGTGTGTCGGGCGAAATATCCTGAATCGAACGAATATAGCCCAAATATTGGTCGGTGACCCGCGCCAGCGAAATTTGGGTGATTTCCAAATCTTCCTGCTCAATCAGCGACAACAGCAAATCCATCGGACCGTAAAAGTCCGGCAAATCTACGTGGTATGTGTCCTGCGCCGATTGTTCTTCATCAATGGGGAGTTGTGCGCTCAAATTCAAAGTTATGCTCCTTCAAGCGTTAAAAAGCGACGATTGGTGCGCGCCATGTTGTCCAGCAATGCCTGCACCGCAATGGGCGAATTGCCCGCCACCCGTTCGACCTGACTGCCGGTGGCGCGTAACCGCTGTTCCACCGAGGCGGAAACGGCGGCGGTGTTGCCGACGATGGTCACAAATTGCGCTTTTGCCGCCTCTCCGCTATCGAACCCCACCGTGGGGTTGAAGGCGGAGATGTAATTCGTGGCGGCTTGCTGGTCGGCGGCGGAACCGAGCAGCAGGTAATGGAAAATGGTTTTGGCGGCGGGTGGTTGCACCGGCTGCCCCGCCGGTTGGCTTTCGGTGACGGACGGCGCGCCGGTGGGCACTGCCCCCGACAGCCAACGCGCCACGGTTTGCCGCAGCGACGCCCCCCAGCCCGTGCTCGACTCCCAATCCGTGCCGGGGCAGGGGGTGCTGGCGATGGCTTTGTGCCCCACTACATCTCCCGCCGAAAGGTTCAGCGAGCGCACCAGCCACGCAATCAGATGCCCGCCCTGCACAATTTGTTGCGCCGTGGGGGTATCGGTGGTGAAATTGCCCGCGAAAGTCACCCCCACACTTTCCTCATCCTGGTCGCCGGCATGGCGCGAAATGGTCGTCAATTTGTTGGTTTGCTGAATCGTGCCATCGGGCAACACAAAAAAATGAAAACCGATGCCCGCCCACTGGCTTTGATTCACCCGAAAATCCGCAATTTTCTGCGCGGTGATGGATGCCGGAACGCCGCTGTGATGCACCACAATCATCCGAATATCACTGCGGGTGCGGGTGGGGTATTTTAGGGTGGAATGATGGGGCAACTGCGCCACAATATTTTCAATTTTTGGCGGCACAATCTGCGGTTTGGGCGGCGTGGGGGATGTGATGGGCGCGGGTGCGCCATTGTTGCCCGCCATATCGCGTGCCACACTCAGTTGCAGTTCCAGCTCGGCGATGCGCGCCTTCAAGTCGGCGATAGTCTGGCTGTCCCCCGGTGAGGGTTGTGTCGGCGGCTGGCTGTTTCGCAAGCGCGCCAACTCCGCTTCCAGCACCGCAATTTTCTGCTGCGCCAGTTGGTTCGCCGTCAGCGCGTCCGCCAATTGCTGCGCCAATCGCCGCAAATCGTCGTCCGATGCCGGTACACCCGGTTCCGTCGGCGCGGTGTCGGGGCTGGTGCGCAACTGATAGATTTTCGCCATCAGCGTGTCTTTCCAGCGTGCGCCCGCCAGCCATTGTTTGCCGGGGCTTTGGGTGGCAATCAATTCTTGTGCGCCCACAATATTCGCGGGCGGAATGTTGAACTTCAGCATTAATGTGGCGCACAAAATGCTCCCCGCGCGTATCTGCGCCGCCGATGGGGTGACGCTGGTGAAATTGCCTGCGAAAGCGATGGCGATACTGCGCGCATTGTACCCGGCGGTGTGGTCGGTTTCAGTGGTTAGCGCGTTAGTCTGATAAACCGTGCCGTCCTCCGCAATGAAATAATGGTAGGTGATGCCCGGTTTTTTCAGGCGGGAAACCTGCGCTTCCGCCACTCGTTGCGGACCGACTTTCTCTGAAATGGCGGTGTGGTGGATCACAATTTGGTTGATGGCGGTGAGCGCGCGATTGGGATACTGCGCCGTGGTGCTGCGGGGCAGGCTGGCGGCAATATTTTTGATGGACAGGGTGGGCAGCGAAAATTCGCCGCCGATGGTGGTTTCCGTGCCGGGTGTGGTGATGCCGCTGACGGCGCGGGCGGGGATGCGCGTCGGGCGCGGCATTTTCCCCACGGCGGAGACCACCGGCTTGACCCGTCCGTTCTCCGAACGCCACGCGAAAAAATCCCAGGTGGGGTCTTGCGATGAGAGCAGGAAAAAGCTGGCGGAGTTGAGGTACGGATAGCGGAACAATTCCTGATAATATTCCACAAATTGTTGCGCCAGTGCCGCTTCGGAAATTTCAATGGGCGGATTGGCTTGAATGTTGGAATTGCCGCACTCGGTGATGTCGATGATTTTTTGCGGGAATTCCTGATGATAATACTTAAATCGCAGTCCCCAGGCGTCGTTTAAATGATTGCGTTCCTGCCCCGGCGGGGTCTGCCAATAGCAATGGACGCCCAACCAATCCGCGCGTTCAATGGCAGGACGGCAAATTTTTATCCATTCCAAATCTCGGTGGGGAATTGCCAAGCCGGGGAAACCCAATTGCGTCCACGGCAATGCCTGTTTTATCAGCGCGTAAACTTGCAGAAACCAGTTGTTGAACGCCTCCGCGTGCCGGTCTTCCTGCCCCCAACCCTCATATCGCATTTGATGATTCGGCTCGTTGTGAACCTCGAATTTGGTGCAATAGGGTTGCAGCGCGCTCATAATGGGCACTTGCCGCGCCACAAATTCTTCTGGCGTGGGATGTTTATCCACTCCGAAGCGGTCATCGTACAGCCGGGTGATGAATTCGATATCGGGATTTTCGGTTTTGATGCGCTGAAAAACGGCGGGGCTGGTTTGCCCCATCATTTTCAGCGTTTCAATATTGGCGGCGCGGATTGCCTGATAATCAACTTCGGCGAAGGTGATGTTATTTCTGCCGTGCAATCCCACGCGACAACTGCGGGTGCTCATAGCCTGCACTCCTGGCGAGTGTGGTACTCAATCATGACACCCGACGATAATCCGGGTGTGGGTGAAAAATTTTGTGGCAAAGGTGGTACAGCAGTCGGTTTTACGGCTGATTGATGGGCACAACCACCCGAATTTCCGTGCCGGCACCCGGCGCAGATTTCAGCGAAAGTGTGCCGCCGGCGAGCTCTGCGCGTTCTTCCATGTTCACCATGCCGTAACTGCCGCGCTGTTCATAATCTTTGATGATGTGTTTGGTTTCAAAACCCAGTCCATCATCCAAAATAGTGACCGCGAGCCGGTTGCCGCGTTGGGTCAGTTTTATGTAGATGTTCTCAGCGTGGGCGTGTTTCAGGGCGTTATTGACCGCTTCTTGCACAATGGCGAACAGGGCGCTCTCTGCCTCGCTCTTCAGCCGGGAAATTTGCCCCGTCGGGGCATCGCTGCGGATGACCAAATGAAGGGTGGTTTTGTCGTCATCGGCTTGCCGCCGTTTCACAAAAGATTTCAGCGCCGGAACCAGCCCTTGCGTTTCCAGCACGAGCGGGCGCAATTCAAAGAGCAGGGTGCGCATCTGATGGGTTGCTTTTTTGGTGATGCGCGCCATGTTTTCCAGCTCTGCCCGCACCAGCGACGGGTCTTTGTCCAGCGCTTTCTGGCAAAAATCAATGCTCATTTCCAGCGCGGCGACCAACTGGGTAGGACCATCGTGCAAATCCCGTTGCAGGCGGCGGCTCACCCGTTCCTGCGCTTTGAGGACGCGATCTTTTTCCGCCAGCACGCTTTGGTGCAACCGCGCATTTTCAATAGCGATGGCGGCGTAATTGGCGATAGACGACAGCAAAAGCTGGTCTTGGTCGGTGAAGGGTCCGGTGCGCTTGTTGAAAACTTCCATCACCCCGATGGTTTTTTCGCGGGTGCGCAGGGGGACACACAGAATTGAGCGGGTCAGAAAGCCGGTGTCCTGGTCAATTTTTTTGAAGTGCCGCGAATCTTCCTGCGCATTGTCCACCCGAATCGGGATGCCCGTTTCGGCGACTTCTCCGGCAATGCCTTCCCCTTTGGGGATGCGGAAGGGTTTCACCTCTTCGGAAATGGAACCCAGCGACGTTTGGAAAACCAAATCGCCGGAAGGTTCTTCCACAAACAAAATTGAGCCGTCCACCACGTTCAACGCTTCGCTCACCCGGCGGAGAAGCAATTCCAGCACTTCATTCAAATTCAATGTGGCGGAAAGGTGTTGCCCGATTTCCTCAACCAGCGTCAACCCCTGCAACCAGGCGTGCGTGGTTTCATACAGCGCCGACAGTTCGCTGAGTTTGCGGCGGCTGTTGTTCATCGCTTCGGTCAGGCTGATGGCGTATCTTTCCAGCTTTTCCCGGTTCCATTGATGAATGACGGTTTTCAAATCGTGTTCGGTTCGTAAGTGAGAGGTTGCCATAAGTGTGTGCCCCAACAATGAATGTTCAGTTATGCTATCTCATCCATTTTTTCAATCAGTACCCGTAATTCGGCATAGGAAGCGTTGTTGTCCAGTGCCTCTTTCAGGGTTTGCTGCGCGAGCCGGTATTCTTTCAGCGTCAGCGTCAGTTTCCGTTCGGCGGCAACGGCTTTTGCCAGGTCTTTGCCGTATTCCAGCGTCTGCTCATAGGCGTCCCGCAGCCCGGATTCCACATCGTATGCGCCGGTGGCGGGGGCTGTTTTCGGCAGGACGATGGTGAAACAACTCCCCTGATTCAGGGTACTGCGCACCGAAATTTCCCCGTCGTGCAGTTGGATGCCTCGTTGCGCAATTGCCAATCCCAGCCCTAAACCGCCCACTGAACGGGTGAGATGTTCTTCCACCTGATAAAACTTATCAAAAATTTTGGGCAATTCTTTTTGGGCAATGCCGATGCCGGTGTCTTCAATTTCAATCATCACCGAGTCATCATCGTTTGATGCCCGCACCGTGATTGCGCCGTTCGGTTTGTTGAAAATGATGGCATTTTCGATGATATGGCGGAGCGCTTCCTGCAAAATGTTCCGGTTCCCGGTAATCGGTATTACATCGGTTTCAAATTCCGTGATGACGGTGATGCCTTTTTCCTGCGTGGTGCGTTGCGTGGCATTCAATACCGTGTTGATGATTTCCACCAAATTGAATGTGCCGCTGCTTTGCGGCGTTTCAGTTTGATAGCGGATGTCGGCGAACTCAATCAGCTCATCAATGATGGTTTTCAGCCGGTTGCTGGAACTCAGAATGGTGTCAATTAAATGTGCCGATAACCCTTCTTGGTCGGATAAAGTTTCTTTCAACACCTGTGTGAAGCCTAAAATTGCCGCCAGCGGGGTGCGCAATTCATGCGCCGCAATGTTGATGAACTCGCTTTTGAGGTTTTCCAGCCGTTTGCGTTCGGTCAAATCGTGGACGCTCAACAGCCAACCGTGTTTATCGCCCGCTGCGAGGGGCACGGCATTGATGAGCAGACTGCGCCACAGGGTGTGCGTCAGCGGCAGGTCAACTTCAACCTGAATGGGTGAACTCTGCTGCAACGGGTCAAGCAGGGCGGCGAAGGGCAGAACTTCCGCAATGGGGGTGGTGGAGGTGGGCGCGGGTTTTTCCACCAGCGACCAAAATGCCGGGTTCGCTTCTTCGATGTTCAGCGCGGCATCCAGCACCGCCAGCCCGTCGGGGGTGGTGCTGAAAATCGCCTGCAATTTCTGGTTGCTGATTTGCAAGTTGACGCGCTTCGCTTTTTCAATGGCAAAAAGCTTTGCCAGGTCTTCACCGTATTTTTTTGCTTGTTCAAATGCAGATTCGGTAGCGGATGATGAGTCCATAATTTCCCTTAAATGACAATGCTCTTTCTATTATACCAAATAAAAAAAAAGATACCAGAATGAGCTTGCCTCAACGGGGGTGTTCCGGCGTTTGGGTGAACCTGAAAACTCCGCGCATTTTGCAGGGACAGCACTTTGCTTTTTGCTCGGAAATAAAGTCACCTTGAACCGAATACCAAATTTGAATTTGCCGTAATCTTTGATATACTACCTTACATCCTGACCGTTGCAATCCACAGATGTTTTTCTGTTGAATTTTGTACGATGTTCTCACCCGTAAAGAGAGTGCAATTCCTATGACCGCGACAGTATTGCTGATTGATGACGACATTGATTTGTGTAAAGTGATGAGCCTTGCTTTATCTAAAATGAACTTCGGAGTGGAAGCCGCGCACGACGCCATTTCGGGGTTGCAAAAAGCGTATGCTATGCGTCCCGATGTGGTGGTGCTGGATGTGATGATGCCCGATATGGACGGCTGGCAGGCTTGTGAACGGTTTCGGGAAATGACCGATATTCCCATCATCTTTCTGACCGCGCTCAGCGACCAAGCTGATGTGGTGCGCGGCTTGAATTTGGGCGCGGATGATTACATCGTCAAACCGGTGACGGCGCAGGAACTGGGCGCGCGCATCCGGGCGGTTTTGCGACGTTCAAACCGGGGGGCATCGGGTGAAAATAGCCAAGCCCCCACTCCGATTTTGCGCTATGGTGATTTGCTGGTGGATTTCGACAAATATGAAGTGAAAATTGCCGATAAACGGATTGATCTCAGCCCCACCGAATTTAAACTGCTCTCCGTACTGACACGCTACAAAGGGCGGGTGTTGCCGCATGAATTTTTACTCACGGAAGTTTGGGGTCCCGATTATGTGGGTGAAATAGACTACTTGCGGTTGTACATCAGCTATTTGCGTCGAAAACTGGAGACCGACCCCACAAAACCCAAGCTCATCCACAATGAATGGGGGGTGGGCTATCGTTTTGGCTCATAATTCACCAACTCTAATTTTCCTCATATACTCTTCATAACCACTCTAACCTTTTTCTATTTTTCTTCACACACCTTTTTCATTAACTTTTGTTAAAATTTTTTAACGTATAGGTTGTGTTATTTAGCCTTGCTTCAGCGGAAATTTGCATGGTGGACGCGAATTATCCGAATGCGGGCTATTTGAGTCTGTAAAAACGTTAAAGGATGCTATGACGGAAAACAGGATTTTGCTCATTTGTTCAGAGCACAGTACCACAGAAGCCGACATCAAACAGTCTCTGACGCCGTATGGTTTTGAGGTGACCACGGCTTCGGGCATCTCTGTGGTGACGGAACGCATTGAGCGTGCGCCGCCGGATTTGATGTTGCTGTGTCTTCACCATGCTACCCCCGCTTTGCTGCAAGCCATTACCATGCTGGAAACGCATATCCCCATTGTGGCTATTTTGCCGCAACACCAACGCCATGTGAGCCGCGATTTTTTGCGGGTGCAGGTGGTGGACTATATGGAATATCCGGGCGCGCCGGAGGATATGGTGGCAGTGGTGCATCGGGCGTTGAAAAAAGATGCCATTGCACAGGAATATCGCCATGTGCTGGCAAAATTGGAAGAGACCAATCGGGAACTGACGCGCCGGGTGCGCGATTTTGAGGCGTTGTTCAAAATCACCCGCGCCATCGGTTCTTTGTTGGATTGGAATGCCGTCCTCAACCGCATCACCGAGGCGGCAGTTTATCTCACCGGGGCGGAGGAAGGGTATCTGCTGCTGGTGGATGAGGTTTCCGGCTCGCTGCAACTGCGCGCGGCGCAAAATCTGGGGGAAAAACACGCTCAAAACTTCAACATTAATATCAATGATAGTGTTGCCGGCACAGTGGTGCGCACCGGGAAACCCATTTGTCTGGGCGGGGATGTGACCAAATCGTACAAAGTGAAAACCGGCTTGCTGGTGAAATCGCTGGTGGATGTGCCACTGGTGTTGCACGGAAAAGTTATCGGCGTGCTGGGGGTGGACAATCAGGCTTCCGCCAAAGCTTTCACCACCGAACACATCCGCCAATTGACGCAGTTGGCGAATGTTGCCGCCACCACGCTCGAAAATGCCCGCCAGTATACCGATACCCGTTCAAAATTGATGCGCCGCGTGCGGGAATTGGGATTGTTGCAGGCGCTCACGGGGCAATTGGGCATCATCACCAATTTTGAGACGGGCGCGCAGATGGCGCTTTCGATGCTGCTGAAAGCCACCGGCGCGGATGCGGGCATGCTCCATTGGAAAAAAACAGCGCTGTGGCAACCCCTTTCCATTGCGCAGGGGATGTTGGGCGACGATGTGTATCACGGCAACGATTATGATTTCGCCGAGCGCCAATGGTGGTCGGCGGATTTGCTGGAAGCGGTTTTGACAACCGGCAAACCGATGATTGACCGGCAAACCCGCACCGACGAAACCGGCACGCATCCCGTCTCTTGCATGACCGTCCCCTTGAGGCATGGCAAACGGGTTGTGGGCGCGGTGATTCTGGAGACGGCGGCAGCAGATGCCTTCTCGGCGGATGACCTGTTTTTTGTGAGCAATATTGCCGATTATGTGACGATTGCGCTGGAGGCGGCGCGGCTTCGGGAGCGAGCGCAGACGAACAGCCACCGGCTCCGAACGGTTTTGGACGCGGTAGACAACGGGGTGTGGGTTTTTGACGCGGATTTGCGGCTGGTGATGCAGAATCGCACCGCCGGGGAGCTGATTGGCACGGCGACGCCCGATGCAATCGGCAAATCCATTGAAGACCTTTTGCCCTCCAACAACGGCTCGCCGCACCGTTTGGTGCAGTTGGTGCAGCAGGCATTGAAAGAATTGCGCCCCATCGCTTTCACCAATAGCGAGCTTCCCGCGTCGGGGCACGGTTCCCCGGTGATAGCCGCCGGGCGCATTGTGCCGAATGTGCGCGGCGATGAAATTTCCGGCGTGATTTGCACGCTGTGGGAAGCCCGGCAGATGCAGTCAAAGAGTTTCCCGGAAACGGAATTTGCGCGGATGGCATCACATCTGTTCCGCACGCCGGTCAGCATCATCCAGTCATCCATCGAAGTGTTGCTTGATGCGGAATTGTCTGAAGATGACCGCACCACACTGTTGAATACCATGCGCGAGCAGGGACAACGGCTCATTGACACCACCAATGAATTGCTGAAAATTCTGCGGATGGAAACCGAAGGGGTTGCCATTCGCGCGACGCCCGTGACGTTGTATCCGGTGATTGAGCGGGCGATGGAGTTGGTTCGGCATGATAACCCCTACATCACCTTTGAGGTGAAATGGGCGGATGCGATGCCGCTGGTGTATGCCGATGCTGCCAAAATCGAATTGATTTTGCTGAATCTGCTGTTGAATGCGACCCGCCGGTGCGCGAAGGGTGGGCACATCACGGTGTTAGCCCATCACAATGCCAATGAAGTGGTGATAGCCGTGGAAGATACCGGCGAGCCGTTGTCGGCGCAGCAGAAATCACGGATATTCCGCCGTTTTTACCCGGTGGATGATACGGCGGGCAGTTTGCCATCAACTTATAACTTCGGTTTGTACAGCGTCAAAAATCTGGTAACATTACAGCGTGGCAGAATTTGGGTTGAAAGCGAACCGGGTACAACCACAAAATTTTTATTCTCATTGCCAGTTTGGGAGGACGTGCATGTCAAAAATATTAGTTATTGACGATGATGTCGCGGTGTTGCAATTGTTGCAAATTTATTTGGAAACACAGGGTTTCATCGTGTTCACCGCGAAGAGCGGACGTGCCGGGTTGGAATTGGCTTGGGAACATATGCCGAATTTGGTCTTGCTCGATTTGGTGATGCCCATTATGGACGGGTTTGAAACGTATCGCCGCCTGCGGGACATTGGCATTGACTCCGTCATCATCATGAGCCACCGGCAGGATGAGCGCAGTGCGGTGAAGGCGCTGGAGATGGGCGCGGAAGATTATCTGCGCAAGCCCATCAGCCTCGATATTCTGCAAGCCAAAATTCAGACGCTTTTCCGCCGCAAAAATTTGTATGGCGGCGATGTTTTTTCGCTTTACAATGACGGACACCTGCATATTGATTTGGATTCGCGCGCGGTGACGCTGGACGGCGCACCCGTGAAACTCACCCCGACGGAATATCGGCTGCTGTCGGTGTTGATGCGCAAAGTCGGGCGGGTGGTGACCCATGAAGAAATCATCAAAGACGTGTGGGGTGCGGATAAAAAAGAAGGATTGGGGTCGCTGAAATTGTACATCCATTATTTGCGGCAAAAACTGGAGGAGAACCCCCGCAAGCCATATTATGTTTTGGCGGAATGGGGCATCGGTTACCGGCTGAAAGAGCCGGAAGAAGTCCCCGCAGAGCAGGCGGCATAACCCGCCGGAGAGTGTTGTGTGTCTCCCAAAGCGCGTGAGATTCACGCGCTTTTTTTTGCGCCCGATACTTCTAACCACTTTCTAAGGTTGTTCACATAGCATTTACATTTTTGTTTGTTACACTGTAGTCATCAATTTTCCGAATTGCAAAAATAGTGTTTTAAAAAGAAGGTACTATGCAAGCGAACACATATTCCACGTCAACAACTTTTCGCACCGCAGTGAATGCGCGCTGGGCGGAACGTATTTTGCTGATGACCCTCCTTGTCCTCATTGATATTTTGATGATTGGGGTAGGGTTCTTCACGGCATATCTCATTCGCTTCGAGAGTTTCATCACGTTCACCTACCAGCCGGAAGGCTCGCCGGTGGCATTTTATCAACTGATTGTCTTCGCGCTCATCCCGGTGTGGACGGTGATTTTCTGGTCATTCGGATTGTACGACTTCAAAAATTTGTTCAGTGGGCAGAAAGAATATTCGTTGATTTTCAACGCCGCCACACTGGGCACGATGGTGGTGGTAGTGTCCACCTTCTTTTACCCCGGTTTCGTCATTGCCCGCGCGTGGGTGCTGCTCTCTTGGGTGCTGATTACCTTCTGGGTGATGTTCGGTCGGTTTGGGGTGCGACGGCTGGTGCAGCGTTTGCGCGCTTCCGGCAGATTTATGACCAGCGTGCTGGTCATCGGTACGAATGAAGAAGCCTTAGCCATCGCCGCCCGCTTGCATGAGAATCCGAAAGCCGGTATCGGGATTGCGGGTTTCGTGAGCAATTATAAATCTACCGGCACGGAATTGCTGCCCGGCATTTCAGTTGTTGGCAAGCTGGAATCGGTGGAGCGGCTGGTGCGGCAATACGGCATTCAGGAATTGATTGTCTCCAGCACCGCCCTTTCCCGCGAAGAATTGTTGCGCCTCTACCAGATATTCGGGGTGGACAGCGATGTCAACATTCGCCTTTCGTCCGGCTTGTATGAAATTCTCACCACCGGCGTGGAAGTGCAGGAAGTGGGCAACGTCCCGCTGATGAGTGTCAAAAAAGTGCGGTTGTCCGGGGCGGAAGTCTTTTTGAAACGCAGTCTGGACATCATCGGTGCAGTGGGGGCATTGCTGATTGCCCTGCCGATGATGGTGGTCATCGGGATTGCCATCCGCCGCGATTCAGAGGGTCCGGTCATCTATCGCCGTCGGGTGGTGGGTGTGGGCGGCAAAACTTTCGACGCCTACAAATTCCGCACCATGTATGTGGATGGCAATGAACGGCTGGCAAAACATCCCGAACTGGTGAAAGAATTGCGGGAGCATGGCAAACTCAAAGACGACCCGCGCGTCACCAAAGTGGGCAAGTTCCTGCGCAAAACCAGCTTGGACGAACTGCCGCAGTTGTTCAACGTGCTGCGCGGACAGATGAGTCTAGTGGGTCCGCGGATGATTACCGAGCCGGAACGCGCGAAATACGGCGTGTGGCGCACCAACCTGCTCACCGTGAAGCCGGGGATGACCGGACTGTGGCAGGTCAGCGGGCGCAGCGATGTGAGCTACGAAGGGCGCGTCACGCTGGATATGCACTACATCCGCGACTACAGCCTGTGGTTCGACCTGTACATCCTCTGGCAGACGATTCCCGCCGTGTTGCAGAAGCGCGGCGCGTATTAATCGCCACCGATAACCCCGCCCCGACAATTGTCGGGGCTTTTTTTATGGATGCTCTAACTTTCTAACCTTATTCATAGCAACTTCCAAGAGCTTTTTGATTAAAAACTGATACACTCCTGTTGTGAAAAATTTCAAATGAGGGACACAACATGCACGCAATTTTTTTGGATAGAGATGGCGTTATCTGCGAAAACCGCAGCGATTACGTGAAAACATGGGGCGAATTCAAATTCCTGCCCGGCGCGAAAGAAAGTCTGGCGGCGTTGAGTCGTTTGGGGTTGCCGATTATCGTCATCACCAACCAGTCCGCCATCAATCGCGGATATACCACCGCCGCCGCCGTGGACGACATTCACCGGCGCATGGTCTCGGAAATCCGCGCCGCCGGGGGACGGGTTGACCGCGTGCTGTACTGCCCTCATCGCCCCGATGAAGGCTGCGATTGCCGCAAACCCCGCGCGGGCATGCTCCGCCGCGCCGCCGAGGATTTGCAGCTCGATTTACGCCGCTCGTACATGGTGGGCGACGCGCTGACCGATTTGCAGGTGGGGCTGGCGGTGGGCGCAACGCCGGTGATGGTGCTGACCGGACGCGGGTTTCGGCAGTTGTTGCCCTCACTGCACGCGCTGGGCGACGACTTCTTTGTTGCCCGCAGCATTATGGGCGCCGCCGCCCACATCATCGGCGCGGAAGTATCGTCCCCGCTGCCGAGGTTCGTTCCCCAACCACTTTCATCGCCCGTTTACGGATAACCGCCGCCGATGCTCAATCAACTGCGTTATTATATCACCGGGCAAGCCACCGGCTTTCCCCGCTATATTTGGGAACAATTAATTTTCGGATTGTTCGGTTGGATTCCCACCGTCTTGGGGGTGGGCATCCGCGCAGTGATGTACCGTTTGGTCATCAAAATGAAGGGAACCGCCGCCATTGAAAACGGCGTGCGGCTGGCGTATGGCAGTCACATCACGCTGGGAAAAGGGGTGTATCTCGACCACGGGGTTTATCTGCACGCGCTGCCCGCCGGCATCACCATCGGCGAAAATACAATGGTGATGCACCACACCATGCTCCACGTTTTCAATTTTCGGGGATTACCCCACGCCGGCATCACCATCGGCAAGAATTGTTTCATCGGGGAATTCAACGTCTTTCGAGGGCAGGGGGGTATCACCCTCGGCGACGATGTGTACACCGGTCCGCAGGTGCAGTTTGTGGCAGTGAATCACGTGTTCAGCGACCCGCACACGCCCATCCGCGAGCAGGGCATCACCGCCAAAGGGATTGTGGTGGCGGATGATGTGTGGCTCGGCGCGGGGGTGACGGTGGTGGACGGCGTGACCATCGGGCGGGGGAGTGTCATCGGCGCGGGGGCAGTGGTGACGGGCGATCTGCCGCCGTATTCCATCGCGGTGGGTGTGCCCGCCAAGCGCATCAAAGACCGCCGGGAGATGAAACCCGGCGATACACCATCCGACATATTTTTTGGCGAATTGGAAACGTTGCGGCGTGAATCATAATTTTAACGCATTTGTTTTTCGTAACGGTGCAGCATCCGGCTTTTACCTTGAATTTAGCGTCTATCCGTTCATTGCATGTTTGGGAAAAATAAAATCACGAATATCACAAATTTTCATTGCTTATTTGAGGCATTCGAAAATTTGTGATATTCGTCAATTCGTTCCATTCGTGATTTGAGACACGTCACTATTTTCCGGATAAACGCTGCAAAATGATGAAGAAATAACTTTTTTCAGGCAAATCAACTCGGTAATCGATATGGAGGTTTTTGTGAATACACTTTCAGTGGTCATCCCCGCATTAAATGAAGAAAACGGCATCGTCGATATTGTGGAACGGGTTTTAGCCGTGAAGCCTGCGCTGGCAGAAGCCGGGGTGGACGATTTGGAACTCATTGTGGTGGATGACGGCTCGCAAGACCGCACCCCCGATATTGTGCGCAGTTATTCTGAAGTAGTGCTGGTGCAACATCCGGTGAACAAAGGATACGGCGCCGCCATCAAAACGGGATTCCGCGCGGCAAAGGGGAATTTGCTGGCATTCTTGGACGCGGACGGCACTTACCCGCCGGAATATTTCCCGCAGTTGTGCCGCCCCATCGTGCATGGCGACGCCGATTTGGTGGTGGGGTCGCGGATGGCGGGACACGAAAGCGATATGCCGCTCACCCGCCGCATCGGAAACACCATCTTCGCCACGCTGGTGAGCATCATCAGCAACCAGCGTGTCACCGACAGCGCCAGCGGGCAGCGTGTTTTGCGCCGCGACGTGCTGGAAACGCTCTATCCGCTCCCCGACGGGTTGAATTTCACTCCGGTGATGAGCACCCGCGCCATGCATGAAACCATCAAAGTGGAAGAAGTACCCATCCCCTATTCCGAGCGGGTCGGCGCGAGCAAACTCAGCGTGGTGCATGACGGCATCCGCTTCCTCAATTCCATTTTGATGACCGCCCTGACCTACAATCCCACCCGCATTTTCGGGCTGATTGGCTTCGGGTTGTGGCTGGCAGGTGTTTTTTCCGCAATGTGGCGCACCATCACCCGCAGTCCCGCGTCGCGGAAAGATTCGCAACTGGTGAGCTGGTTCGCCGGGCTGGTGCTCAGCGCCGCCGGTACGAGCATTTTCGCCACCGGCACGCTCTTCAACTATCTGGTCTCGCTCTTCCACAAGCGCCCCGTGCGGCAAGGTCTGTTCGGGCGACCCCTGTTTCACAAGCCGTTGGAAAATCATTTCGGCTGGCTGGGCATCGGTTCGGTGGTTGGCGGCGGATTGCTGTACGTGGCGGACGTCTGGCGGCGGTGGAACACCTCCCGCCGGGATGATGTTGCCCCGTGGTTTGTGCCCGCCACCAGCACGGTGATGGTGCTGACCGGCATCCAACTCTTCTCGTCATGGTTGATGGGGCTGGTGCTGGCGGAATTGACGACGCGCGAAGAGAAGTCGGAATCGGATTTGGGGGAATAGCGCGTATTGCGCACCACGTATTACGATTTTGACGCAACACGAAACACAAAATATGCACAATTGGAGCAAGTTATGTCGGAAGACAAATGGGTGAATCTGGGGACGCGCCCCATCAAAAAAATACGACCGGCGACATTTCCCGACATCAGCGCGATGATGAAAGAACCGACCAAAGCCGCCCGGAAATCCGGCGCGGTGGATGTGCTGCTGGTCAATCCGCCCTCGCCCGATGGCGGGGTGTGGATTCGTTCCCAGCACCGGGTGGGACGCCGCTCGCGGGAAAATATGCTGTGGCCCCAAGTGTCGCTGGCGCGGATGGCGGCGCTGCTGCATCCCGATTACCGGGTGGATGTGGTGGACGCCATCGCCACGGGGATGGGCTGGGATGAATTTGAAGCGGTGCTGGATGAAAAACAGCCGCGCTATTATCTGACGCAGGTCACCGCGCCGACGCTCACCAACGATATGTTCGGCGTTTTTCTGGCGAAAAGCAAAGGCGCGACCACCATCGCTTTTGGCACACACGTCACACCGAACACCGTCAACACCATGCGCGATTTTCCCGCCGTGGATTTTGTGCTGCGCGGCGAACCGGAACTCACCCTGCGCGAGCTGGTGGATGCCCTCGACGGCAGAATGGGGCAGAATCCGGAGATTGACGCGCTGCTGAAAAAGACCGACCCCGAATGGTCGCCCATTTCGATGGATGCGGTAGTGGCGGGTGATTTCAGCGTCATCAAAGGGCTGGGCTGGCGTAGCGATGGCAAACCCGCTATCACCCCCGACCGTCCTTTCATCTCCAATCTGGATGATTTGCCCCTGCCGATGCACGAATTGCTGCCGCTGGACAAATACCGCATGCCCATCATCAAAGGACCCTATGCCTTTGTTGTGCCCAGCCGGGGTTGTACCGCCGGATGCAAATATTGCATCAAACATGTCAGCTACAATTACACGGTGCGGCTGCGGTCGGCGGAAAATATTATGGCGGAGTTGCGCCATCTGAAAAAATTGGGCATTGACAATATCATGTTTTATGCCGATTTATTCACCGTGAACCGCCAACAGGTGATGGACATCTGCCACGCCATGATTGACGAAAACATCAATATGCAGTGGATGTGCAACAGCCGGGTGGATTATGTGGATGAGGAAATGCTGCGGACGATGGCGCGCGCCGGTTGCCATATGATTTCGTGGGGCATCGAATCCGGTTCGGCGGAGATTTTGAAACGCGCCCGCAAAGGCGCCGACCCCGCCAAAGCGGAGCGCGCGCTGACGTGGGCGAAGCAGGCGGGCATCAAAAACTTCGGCTATTTCATCATCGGCTTGCCCGGCGAAACGGTGGAAACCATCAAGCAGACGATTGCTTTTTCCAAAAAACTGCCGCTCAACGTGGCGATTTTCCACATCGCCGCGCCGTATCCCGGCACGCCCTTCTTTTATGAAGTGGTGGAAAACGGCTGGTTCCGCCCCGGCACGGATTGGGAGCAGGTGGACATGGATCAATCCACGGTGCTGGATTATCCCAACCTCACCGCCGAAGAGTTGAACTATTGGCAGAAACGTGCCACCCGCGAGTGGATGTTCCGCCCGATGCCCATTCTGACCATCCTGAAAGGGTTGAACACGTGGCAGGGGTTCAAAAGCGCGGTCAGCGCCGGATGGCAGACATTATCGTTCATCAAAGGATAAAGTGAGCTATGATTATCACCCGCACGCCATTGCGCATCAGTTTTGCCGGTGGCGGCAGCGACCTCCCCGCTTTTTACGAGCAGGAACAGGGGGCTGTGGTCAGTACCGCCATCAACAAATATATTTATGTGACGACCAATCCGAAATTTGACCATAAAATTCGCGCCAGCTATTCCGTCACCGAGATTGTGGATTCGGTGGATGAGTTGCAGCATGAACTCATCCGCGAGTCGATGAAGTTGCTGGGCATCACCTCCAGCGTGGAAATCACC
>CAZMXX010000040.1:0-16812 GCA_964570315.1 uncultured Anaerolineaceae bacterium
CTCACATCCTGCCTAAAAACTGAAACGCACCCCAGTTTTTATGTAACCCTTGACAAATGAATCGATATTGGATATAATTGACATAGTGTTATAGTCAAAAAGTACCACGCCTAAAAGTACTAATGACGGCGACCCATCGAGGGGAGAACTTCTTATGGCATTATTGAAAAAATTATTCGGTTATTCAGACAAAGATGTGCGCACAGTTGCCCAAAAACGTTTGTGGGATATTGTGAGCCAAGACCGCATCGAAGCGCCCTCCGCCATGGCGAAGCGCACCCATCACAGCGCCACCCGGCGTTTTTCACATGCAGCGCACCGGCATAACCAGCCCTTCGCCCGCGTCTGAGAAACACCCGCACCAATCACCGGCAACATCAGAGTTCTGTTTCACCCCACCTCAACGAGCGCCCCGGCAATATGTCGGGGTGCTTGTTTTTAAATGTTCCCCATTTGGATAGTCTCCCCTTTGGGTGTTGTTGCAGGATAGATGTTGAATTCACCGCGAAGCCGCTACAAAGAAAAACTTGGCTTGCTTTGCGACTTTGCGGTTCATTCCGGTGCGGTGACCACTCACAATACTCAACGGGGAGCCCCTCCCATTTGTGCAACAAAAAAACACCGCCAAAATGCTGACGGTCTTTCACTCATTGGCGCTCGCGGTTATTGCACCGCCGCGCCAACCGACTGGGTCATCGTTTCCACCGCTTTGGGGGCAGGCAACGTAAAACTGAACACGCATCCCGTTCCCGGTTCGTCGCTGTTTTCAGCCCGAACCGTGCCGCCATGCCGCTCAATGATACGCCGCACAATAGACAATCCGATGCCGCTTCCCCGCCGGCTTCTTCTTTTCCGAGAAAACGCTTCATCAAAAATGTTTTTGCACACGTCAAGTGGCAAACCGTTCCCGTTGTCTTTCACCCAAAAGCGCACCATTTCCCCGGCTTCAAGCGTGGAACCAATCTCTATCCAAGCGGGCGTGCCACCGTATTTGATGGCGTTGCTGATGAGATTCTCCCACACTTCTTCCACCCAGGGGGCGTACCCCAACGCCCTGTGCCACACTTTCGGTTTGATGATGTCAGCACGGGCATTTGCCAATAATGCCGTCAACCGGTGTTCCACTTCAACAATGATACGGGCGGTATCAATGGTGGACATTTGAACATTTTCCTGACGCACATTTGCCAGCAAAAGCAACTCATCCACAATATGCCCCATCTTTTTGGCGGTTCGCTCCACCTTTTCAACATATTCCAGATGTTTGATGTCGCCATCATGTGTTTCCGCCAGATCCAGCCGCAACACATCAATATAACCAATGATAACGCTGAGTGGATTCTTCAAATCATGCGCCACCGTATGCGCGAATGCGTCCAACTCTTTGATGAGGCGCTCTCGCGTTTCAATTTCTTTTTGCAATTGTTGGTTTGTGGCGCGCAAAGCCTCTTCGGTGATTTTTTGCTGCGTAATATTCTGAAAGACCACCACCCAGCCGATAGTCTGCGCACGCGGTTCCGTCAACGGAGAAATCCGCCATTCAAAATACTGGAGCTTGCCGTCCAGCGTCAACGACTGTTCGCCCACCGCTTCCACCCCTTGTTTGAGGCAGCGCGCCAAATCCTGCCACCGCGAGAGGCGCGGAAATACGGGCGTGCCCACAATTTCCGCTTCCGTATAGCCCAAAATGGTCTCCACCACCGGATTCAGGTCAACAATCACCCCGCGCGTATCAAGCACCAGCACGCCATTCCGCATATTATTCACAATAATATCACGGGCAATGGGAACCACATCCATCAACTGGTAGCGCAAAGTTCCCCAAATCATCAACACCCCCCCGGAAATGAACAGGAAGGGGGTGACATCGGGGATGGGACCGTTTCCCCAATTCAGAATCAACTTGGAAACATAGATGCCGTTGCCAATCCACGGCACTGCCACAAACCCCAGCAGGATGAGGATTTGCTGGCGATACAATCGGCGGGCGCGCAAAAATGTATGAATCAGCAAAATGGCACTGATGATGAACAACACATACGAATAGATGGCGTTGAACCAGAACCACCATCCGTATGTCACCACCCGCAAAAGGATTGAACCGCCGGGCACAAGCACCGCGCTTTTTTCAAAGAAATGATGCCAGTCATTCGTCCAAGAGATGAGCAGTCCGATAATCGGTTCAATTGCCAGCAAGGTGACGATGCGCTTTGACAACCAACGGCGATAGCCCGTATATTGCAAAACTGCAATCAGCCAGAGGGTCGGCACCGGAACAACGCCGATATTCTTGATGTCTCGCCAGAACTCTTTGGTGTGCGCATCCGCGCCCGCCAGTTGCAGCGCATAGCTCATCGCCCATACCGCCAATGATAGCATCAACAGTGAAAGGGCAATACCCGACTGTGTCTTTTGTCGCCGCCAACTGGAAAACGCAGCGACCAATGACACAGTCGAAACGAAAACCAATGGAATTGTGTATGGTGACGGTTGCCACGACATCATTCAATCCTATGTGGATCATAAAACGAGAAGCCAAAAGTATATTATTATAGCTTGTTTTCACAAGGAATCAAAATTATTTTTCAACTTCTTTGAATTGCCGCCGAACAAATTCCGCAAACGATGCCGGTTGCCTGCCCAACAGCCATGTCAGCACCCGCCCATTGCCCCAAAACCCGAATTGGTCGTAATATTTGAACATTTTCACCAACGTGTCAATCCGATACCCCCCCAACCCCGATGCTTCCGCCCCCGACACCAACGCATCCAACGGCGTGCGCCGCACCGATACGGGACGCGCCAGCGCATCGCTCAGCACCGCCGCCACTTCCAACTGCGAGAGTCGCTCGTCGGTTGCCAGCTCATACGTCGCCCCGATGTGCTCCGCCGGTTCGGTCAGCACCGTCGCCGCCGCCTCCGCCACATCTGCCAAATCAACCATCCCCAAGCGGGTTTGCTCCCCATACGGCACGGTATATTCCCCCCGCCGGATGATGTTCTCCCGCTGCGCCAGCACGTTTTGCATATATGCCGCCGGCTGTAAAATGGTGAACGGTATTGGCGTTTGGAAGAGATACGCCTCCACCCGCATTTTTTCCCAGTGATGCGGCATCGCTTCCACCTGCGGATGCAGTACCGAGTGGTACACAAAGTGCGCCACCTCCGCCGAGACCGCCGCGTCAATGACTGTTTTGCCGATGGTGAATTCATCCGGGTTGACGTTGGGACAGATGTGATACGCTGCCCGCACCCCAACCATCGCCGCCGAAACCGCCGGCGAGTCATACAAATCGCCGATGAAAACCTGCGCCGCGCCGCATTGCCGCACTTTTTCGGCGTGCGCTTCCCGATGCACAAATGCCCGCACGGGGATTTCTCTCTCCGCCAACCGCCGGATAATTGCCAAGCCGGTTTTCCCGGCAGCACCCGTCACTAAAATCATCTTCTCTCCTCGCCATTATTTACTGAATGCTGACCGCCATTGCCCTACCACCGTTGATGCACCTGACTTTTGATGCGGGTTTGATACAATGCCCGAAGTTTCTGCATGGTCGCATCCGGCAGGGGCGGAAAGTCCGCCGCCAGCGCATTATCGGTGGCTTGGCGGCGATTCTTCGCACCGGGGATGACCGTGCTCACCGCATCGAACATTAATATCCAGCGCAGGGCGAATTGCGCCATCGTCATCCCGTCGGGAACCAATGCCCGAATTTCGTCCACCACCTGCAAGCCGGTTTCAAAATCCACCCCGGCGAAGGTTTCCCCCACATCGAACGCCTCGCCGTGCCGGTTGAACTTGCGATGGTCGTCGTCGGCGAATTGGGTGTCGCGGGTCATTTTGCCGGTCAGCAGCCCGCTCGCCAGGGGCACGCGAGCTAAAATCGCCACCTGTTTTTCCCGCGCCAGTTTGAAAAACAGGTCGGCGGGACGTTGGCGGAAAATGTTGAAAATAATCTGCACACTTTTCACGTTGGGGAATTCAATGGATTTGAAGGCTTCTTCCACCTTTTCCACACTCACCCCGTAATGCCGAATTTTCCCCGCCTGCACCAAATCATCCATCACCCCGAAAACCTCCGGCATATAATAGACCTCGGTGGGGGGACAATGGAGTTGCACCAAATCGAGCGTTTCCGTTTCCAGATTGCGCAAACTGCGCTCCACGAACGCCGTTAGGTTTTGTCGGTTGTATCCCGCCGCGACATGCGGGTCGAGCCGCCGCCCGGCTTTGGTCACCACATACACCGCCTCCGAGCGTTCTTTCAAAGCCCGGGCGATGAGCCGCTCGCTCCGCCCGTCGCCGTACACATCGGCGGTGTCAATGAAATTGATGCCGTTGTCAATGGCGGCGTGCAGCGCGTCCAACGCATCGCGCTCATCCACATGCCCCCACGCCCCGCCGATTGCCCACGCGCCAAAGCCCACCGCCGACACGTTCCAGCCGGTTCTGCCAAATGTTCGATATTCCATCTCGCCCTCCATTTTTGATGTTTTCAATTTGATAGTACAATCACAGCATATTATACCGCAAAATAAGCGAGAGACCCCATGCCGAAAAAACTTTTGGGACAATTGTTGACCATCATCACGATAGCCGTTTCGCTGGGCATTTTTGCGCAGCAGACGCTATTATTTGCCGCGCCGCCGATCCCCATCCCGGAAAATATCCGCACCAAAATTGACCCGCGCCTGCTCCATGCACTCAGCGCGGAGGACGCTCGCCCACAAGCGGTCATCATCCGCATGAAAACCCCGGCTGCGCTGCCCGCCCGGTTGAATTTACCGGATGATGTTGTGGCGCGGCGAAGCATCATCCGCCAAACCCTGCAAACGTTGGCGGAAAGCAGCCAGCAGGGGGTGCGAAATGTGCTGGCGCAGGCGGAAGCCGCCGGACAAGCGAGCGACATTCGCCCATTTTGGATTCTGAACGCGGTGGCGGCAACCGCCGGGCGAGACACCATTCTGACGCTGGCGGCGCGGGATGATGTCGCCTTCATCCGCCCGGACGAAATTATTTCCCTGCCGCCGTTCTCGACGGACGAAACCGGACGGACGGGGACCGCACCCGAATGGGGCGTGGCAAAAATCAGCGCGGATGCGGTGTGGCAATCCCTCGGCATTGACGGCAGCGGAGTGGTGGTTGCCAACGTGGATACCGGCGTCGATTTCGCCCATCCCGCGCTGAAATCGCGCTATCGCGGGTATCAATCCGAGACGCTCCCGCCCGTCAACACGGGCAACTGGTTCGATGCAACGGGTGCGGGCGCGACGTATCCGGTGGACACCAACGGACACGGCACGCACACCATGGGGACGATGGTGGGGCAGAACGGCATCGGGGTGGCGCCGGGGGCGCGCTGGATTGCGGTGCGGGCTTTCGACCAAAACGGCGGGGCGCAGGAAAGTTGGCTGCACGCCGCCTTCCAATGGTTGCTGGCGCCCGACGGCAATCCCGCCCTCGCCCCCGACATCATCAACAATTCATGGTCGAACAGCAACGGCAGCACGTCCGCCTTCGCGGATGATGTATCGAATCTGCTGGCAGCGGGCATCATCTCGGTGTTCGCCTCGGGGAACAGCGGCTCGGAGCCGGGGTCGGTGGGCGCGCCGGGCAGCTACTCGAATGCGCTGGCGGTGGGCGCAACCGACAGCGACGATGTGATTGCCTATTTTTCGGGGCGGGGACCTTCGCCGTGGGGACACATCAAACCGGAGGTGAGCGCGCCGGGGGTGAAGGTTGTTTCCAGCCTGCCCGGCGGCACATACGCCGCCTACAGCGGTACATCCATGGCTACGCCGCACGTGGCGGGCACGCTGGCGCTCATGAAACAAGCCGCGCCGACGCTCAGTTTCACCGCGGCGGTGCAAATTCTGACCGCCACGGCGCAATCGGCGGGGACGCCAATCCCCAATAATGATTACGGATGGGGGCGCATTGACGCGCTGGCGGCGGTGCAACTGGCGATGAACGCCGGGACGGTCGGCGGACGGGTGACGGACACCGTCACCGGCGCGCCGGTCTGGTTCGCCGACGTGACTTTCACGCCGCGCACGGCGGGACTCACCGCCACCACCGCCACCGATGCCAACGGCGACTTTCAGCGCGGGCTTTTGGCGGGCGATTATACCGTTTCCGTCGCCGCCTTCGGGTATGCGGATGCGTCCCGCCCCAATGTGGCGGTGGTCACCGGAACGGTCATCACCGAAAATTTCGCGCTCTCCCCTCTCCCGACCGGCATCATCGCCGGACAGGTCACGGACGCGGACAGCGGCTCGCCGTTGACCGCCACCATCACCGTGGACAACACCCCCATTTCCGTCACCGTAAACGGCGGTTACGCCCTGAATTTGCCCGCCGGAAGTTACAGCGTCACCGTCACCGCATGGGGGCATCGGGTGGGACATGCGACCGGCATCTCCGTTTCGGTGGGGCAAACGACCCGCCGCGACTTCGCGTTGCCGTCCGCCCCGACGATTCTGCTGGTGGACAGCGGCGCATGGTACAATGACAGCGAAATTGATTTTTACCGGCAGGCATTGGACGCGCTCAATTATCCGTACCACCTCCGGCGCATCGTCAATCTGCCCGCCGATGTGCCGCTGTCGTCCACCTTGCGCAATTACGATGTGGTGCTGTGGTCGTCGCCGTTGGATTCGCCGGGCTATGTCGGCGCAAACAATGCCGTGACCGACTACCTTCTTTCCGGCGGCAATTTTCTGGTGAGCGGGCAGGATGTGGCATTTTTCGATGGCGGCGGTTCTTTGTTTTTCTTCGCCCCTTACTTTCTTGACCTGCTCCGCGCAAACTTTTTATATGAAACGGATGTGACCACCGTCACCGGCATCACCGGCGGCATCTTCGATGGACTCTCGCTCGACATCGCCGGAGGGGATGGTGCGGACAACCAGCGCACCCCGGATGTCATCGCCCTGACCACCGAAGATTACGGCTCGCCGCAACTGGTTTACCCCGACGGGGCAACCGCCGGGCAAACAGTGGGGCGATGTCTGCCGTACCGTGCTGCCCTCCTCCCCTTCGGCGTGGAGGGGGTCAACACCGCCGCCGACCGCGCCGCCGTGCTGGGACGCGCGCTCGATTGGTTCGTCTCGCCGCGCGTCGCCGTGGGGCTGGATGTTTCGCCCGCCGTGGAGACTCGGGTGGGCGACGCCGGCGAAACGGTCACGCACACCTTTCGGCTGTTCAACCCCGCCGATGGCGGCATCACCGACACCCTCACCATTGCGCCGGGCAGCCATCAATGGAACACCAACCTTTTGACCACCAGTGTGCAATTGGCGCCATGCCAGATAGCATGGGTTGACTTCACGGTGGATGTGCCCGCCAACGCCCCCGCCAACGCCCGCGACACCATCACCCTCACCGTGCAATCCACAACATACCCCACCCTAACCGCCTACATCACCCGTACCACCAAATCGCCCGCGCCCCTGTTGCTGGTGGATGATGACCGCTGGTATGATTTTGAAGGGGCGTTCACCCAATCGCTCACGGCGGCGGGGTTCACATTCGATGTCTGGCGGGTGCAGGGACAGCAATCGCCCGCGCAGGGCACGCCGCCGCTGGCAATCTTGAACCGCTATCCGCAAGTTGTGTGGTTCACCGGCTACGATTGGTTCGACCCCTTGAAGCCGGAAGAGGAAGCCACGCTGAAAGCATATCTGGACGGCGGCGGACGGCTCGCCTTTTCCAGCCAAGAATATCTGTACCAGCTCCCCGACCATCTGCCCAGTGATTTCGCCCGCACCTATTTCGGGGTGGATGAACACTCGGAAATCCTGACCTCCACCCGTATCACCGGCGTGGCGGGCAGCCCCATCGGCGACGGGCTGGGACCGTACCCGCTCGATTTCCCGCCCGGCTATCAAAACTGGACGGACAGCATCACCCCGACCGCCGCCGCCCGCCCGATGTTTCTCGGCGACAGCGGGCTGCCGAACAGCGCCACCAATTTCGGCACGGTGACCGGCACATGGCACACCGCATTTTTCGCTTTCGGTCCCGAATTAATCCCCGAACCCCAACGCACCGACGTGCTGCGTCGCACGGTGGGCTGGCTCAGTTGGCTGGGACAATCCACCGTCACCGCCGACAAAACCGCCGCCCCCGCCGGCGATACCATCACCTACACCGCCGTCCTGCGCAACGACGGACTCTCGGCGGTGGAAACGGTCTTCACCGCCACCTTCCCCGCCCCGCTGACTCTCGTACCCGGCTCGGCGACCGGCGGCGCAACCGAGGCGAGCGGGCAAGTCATCTGGCGCGGCATCATCACCCCCGGTCAACCCGTTTCGCTCACCTACCGCGCCCTCGTGGACGCCCCCCTGCCCTACGGCACACCCGCGCGGCAAATCAGTTGGATTACCCTGCCCGCCGACAACATCACCTTCGACCGCACACCTATGGTCGGCATCAACACCGCCGATTGGGCAAAAACCACCCTGACCGCCAATCGCAGCCGCGCCGCCATCGGCGACATACTGACCTACACCCTGCGGCTGGAAAACAGCGGTTTCGCCTCCGCACCGATGGTCACAGTCACCGGGAACATCCCATCCCACCTGCGCCCGCTGGCGGCGCAAAACGGCGGCGACATCATCACCACCGCCAACACCGCCCGCGTCGAGTGGCGCACCCCGGTGACGCAATTCGCGGCGGTGACACTCAGCCTGCAAACGCAGGTCATCTCCGTGCCGTACCCGTTCACCTTCCCGCTGACACTGGCGATGGATGACGGGTACACCGCCGACAACCGTTGGGCGGTTGAAGTGTGGGTGGAACCGTATCAAACATATATGCCGCTGATTTTCAAATGACCCGATTTTCGCTCGCCGCGCAAGCGTGGCAATTCGGACAAACCCGCCGCCTCCCCTTCGACGCCCCCGCCGTGGATGACCGCGCCGCCGTGACGCGCTGGCTGCCCGCCACCGTCCCCGGCAATGTCCGGCTCGATTTGCACGCCAACGGCATCCTGCCCGACCCGCCGCACCTCAACAGCGAATGGGTGGACGATGCCGACTGGTGGTATCGGGTGACATTTCCGGTGGATGTTGAATCGGGGCAGCGGGTGTTTATCCGTTTCGCGGGGCTGGATTATCGCGCCGCCATTTTTGTGGGGGATGATGAGCGCGCGCGGCACGAAGGGATGTTTTCATGGGTAACAGTGGACGCCACCGACCATATCCGTGGTGGTATGTGTCGGCTCGCCGTGCGGCTGTGGGGCAGCGGCGCGCTCCCCCGTCGCAACCTTTCGCGGGGGCAGAAACTCTGGCAAGCCATCGCCCAACGCCTGCAAAATAGCTGGACGGGCGTGTATCCCGACCGCAGCGCGACGCTGAAAATGCAGATGTCCTTCGGCTGGGATTTTGCGCCGCGCGTGCTGACCACCGGTATCTGGGACGATGTGACCTGCATCATCACCGGCGAGACGTTCATTGAAGATGCGTCCGTCGCCGTGACCCCCGACGGACAGGGGACGCTTCGCGTGCGGCTCAATACCCTTTCCTCCACCCCCGTGCCGCTCGCGCTCACCGTCACCAGCGATGACGCGCCGCACACTTTCCGATTCACCATCCCCCCCGACCCGCCCGAAACAACCCGCACTTTCCGCCTGCCCGCGCCCAAACTGTGGCAACCGTGGGATGCCGGAACGCCCCATCTGTACACCGCCCGGCTGGAAATTCCCGGCTCCGATGCGCTGTCGGTGCGTTTCGGGGTGCGTTCGGTGGCGCTGGAAAACTGGCTGTTCCGCATCAATGGCGCACCGACCTTCGCGCGGGGCGTGAATTGGGTTCCCGCCGATATTTTTCCGGGGCGCATCACCCCCGCCGATTACCGCGATTTGCTGACGCGGGCGAAAGCGTGCGGGGCGAATTTCATTCGGGTGTGGGGGGGCGGTCTGCGCGAAAAATCGGCATTTTATGATTTGTGCGACGAATTGGGCTTGCTCGTCTGGCAGGAATTTCCGCTGGCGTGCCTGTTTTTGGGCGGCGCACCGCAATCGGCGGATTTTCTGGCACTGCTGCGGCAGGAGGTTGGGGCAATCGTCCGCCAACTCGACGCACACCCGTCGGTGGTGGTGTGGTGCGGCGGCAACGAATTCAGCCCGCGCCGCAATCGGGCGGTCGTCCACACAATGGCACGCGCCATCGCCGAAAATGCGCTGTCGGTGCGCCCGTTTTTGCCCGCCTCGCCCGCGTCCGACGACGCCCACAACTGGCTGGTCTGGCACGGGAAAGCGCCGCTCAGCGCCTTTAAACGCGAGCGAGCGCAATTTCTCAGCGAATTCGGACTGCAAGCCCTGCCCCACGCCGACACCCTCACCGCCGCGCTGGAAAATCCGCGCACCGGCTGGGAAACCATCCACGGCGATACCGACAAGTTGCGCCATTATTTGCGCGGCTTTCTGCCCGACGGACACACCCGCACCCCGACGCTCGGCGCATTAATTGAAGCCAGCCAGCAGGCGCAGGCGACGGGGCTTCAGTTGGCAATTGAACACATGCGGCGGAAACCGCGCACCGGCGGGGTGCTGATTTGGCAATTCAACGAACCGCTCCCCGCCATCAGTTGGGCGGTGCTGGATTATTTTCGCCGCCCGAAATTGGCGGTTGAGGGTTTGAAAAACTGGTTCAACCCGGTGCTGGTCAGCGTGGATTTTTCGGCGGGGAAATTGTGGCGTGCCGGGGACGTCTTTTCCGGCGCGGTGTGGGTCGTCAATGATACGGCGCAGGCGGTCGGTGGTAGATGCCGGGTGCGGTTGGACGGCAGCGACATTTTTTCGCAAACGGTGACAGCCCCAGCGCACAGCTCGGTGCGGGTGGGGACATTTGCGCACCGGCTCGCGCACGTCCCCGTCGAAATGACGGCAATCTTCGGCGATGGCGACCGCATCCACAGCGAAAATCGCTATTCCCTGCACTGGCGCGACTCTCCGCCCGCCCCGTGGCAACTCATCGTCCGGCGGTGGCTCGCCGACCGGGTAATGCGCTGAGCGAAAAAACTTCGACAAGTTGACAGATTTTCACAAATGGTGTATATTAAAAACGTAGGCTAGGAAGTATCTGTTTGGTTTTGAAGCAATCACCAGATATTTGGTGGTTGCTTTTTTTCTAAATATTGCCTACATTATCTACTATTTTTTTTTCAGTATTCAGTAAGGAGAATTTCGTATTATGTCTGAACGAGTCCAAGGCACAGTAAAATGGTTTAACGCGAGCAAAGGTTTCGGCTTCATCTCGCAAGAAGGCGGCGAGGATGTGTTTGTACACTACTCGGCAATTGAAACTGACGGTTTCCGCACCCTTGAAGAAGGGCAACGTGTGGAATACAACATTGAACAAGGTCCTAAAGGTCTTCAAGCCAGCAACGTTACAGCCTTGTAAATTATATAGCACAATCTGAAGTAGACTTCAAAGCGCGGAGAATATCCTCCGCGCTTTTTTTATGCTTTGGCGGTGGGCAACGTCTGCAACGGCGAGCCAGCCAGCGCCGCCCGCATCGCGGCGCGGTCATCCCACGGATATTCCGTTTCCCCGAAACACATGCTCTGCTCATGCCCTTTGCCCAGCGCGAGGACAACATCGCCGGGGCGAGCAAACCGGGTGGCGGCGTAAATTGCGCGTCCCCGGTCCGGCACGCGATAAAAAACAGGGGGCGGCGGCGATGGCAGCGTCTCCGAACCCGTGCCATCCACCGCTCCCCGAGCTGCCATTGCTCGCGCCGTGGCGGCAATTATTTCCGAAACATCCTCCGTGCGCGGGTCTTCCGCCGTGATGACGGTGATGTCCGCCAGTTCTGCCGCCACTTCGCCCATCAACCGCCGTTTTGCCACATCCCGCAACCCCGCCGAGCCGAACACGGCAATCACCCGCCCGCCGGTGAGTGCGCGCGCCGTTTCCAGCGCCCGCCGCAGGGCGTTGGGCGTGTGCGCGAAATCGACAATCGCCGTGAAGGGTTGCCCCGCGTCAATGCGCTCCATCCGTCCCGGCACGCCGCCGAAGGTCCGCAGTGCGTCCGCCGCGTCCGCCGCCGGACAGCCCACCCCGACCACCGTCACCGCCCACGCCGCCAGCACATTGCTCACATTGAACGCGCCGACCAACGGCGTTTGCACCGTCATCGTACGCCCGCCGGGCATGCGAATAGTGAACACCGTCGCGTCGGGGCGCAGTGATACATCATCCGCCCGTACCGCCGCCCCGGGATTTTGCCCATACGAAAGTATTTTCGTCCCCGCCGAAACGGCATCGGGCAGATAATTGAACGAATCATCATCAGCGTTCAGCACCGCCCCCACCCGCGCCATGCCGAACAATTTTGCCTTTGCGCGCCGGTATACGTCCAGCGAGCCGTGTAAATCCAGATGTTCATGGGTGATGTTGGTGACCACCGCCCAATCGAAATCAACGGCAGTGACCCGGTGCTGCGCCAGCCCGTGCGAGGTGGTTTCCAGCACGCAAACTTCCGTGTCGGCGCGCGCCATCTCCGCCAAATATCGCTGAATGTCGGGCGCGTCGGGGGTGGTGGTGTGCAACCCCGTTTCCAGCACCGTATCGCCAATCACCGCGTTCACCGTGCTAATCATCCCCACCCGTTTGCCACACCGGCGCAAAAGATGGAATATCAAATTTGAGGTGCTGGTTTTGCCGTCCGTGCCCGTCACCCCAATAACGGTCATTTTTTTTGAAGGATGGTGGTACCATGCCGCGGAAATATGCGCCAGCGCGGCACGTCCATCGGGCACAAAAATCAAAGGAACGGAAAGAGGGACGGATGCAGGCGGTTCCTTCTCCGCGACGATTGCCGCCGCGCCCCGCGCCAGCGCATCGGCGATGAAGCGGTGTCCGTCCACCGCCACGCCGGGGTAAGCGACAAAAAGCCAGCCGGGCTGCACCCGGCGGCTGTCGGCGGTGAAGCCGACAATGTGCGGATTGGCGTCGTCGGTGCGGGAAATGATGGAAACGTCGGCAATTAATGTATTGAGAGGATGAGAATCAGTCTTCATGATAAACGGGTAATTCCAGGGTGAAGGTGCTGCCGATGCCCGGTTCGCTCTCGGCGGTGAGTTCGCCATTGTGCGCTTCGGCAATCCATTTGGCAATTGCCAGCCCCAACCCGGAACCTTTGACGCGCTGCCCCTTCACCCGATAGAAGCGGTCGAAAATGTGCGGCAGATATTCCGGCGGGATGCCCGCGCCCGTGTCTGCCACGGAAATACGCACGCTGTTTTTGGTGCGATACACCGACAGGGTGACGCTGCCGCCCACCGGGGTGTGTTTGATGGCGTTTTCCATCAAATTGATGAGCAGCTGTTTCAGGCGGTCTTCATCGCCGTACACTTGCGCGGGGTCGGCGTGCCCCAGTTTCAATTGAACACCGCCGCGCAGGGCGTGCGCCTGCTGAAACACATCGAGAATCACGCCATCCAAATCGAGCGGGCGCATTTTCAGCGCCATCCCCGCATCCGCCTGCGAGAGGAGCAGCAAATCGCTCACCAGCCGGGACATGCGGCTGAGCGCGCTTTCGATGGCGTTTAGCCCTTCCGCGCGGTCGGTGGGCGAGTCGCCCATTTTGCGCAACATTTCCACATTGCCGCGAATAATGGTCAGCGGAGTGCGCAACTCGTGCGACACATCGGCACTGAGGCGTACCTGCGCCTGAAAAAAATTGTCCAACCGTTCCAGCATCCGGTTGATGGTGCGGCTCAAACGCGCCAATTCGTCGTCGGTGGGCGGGACGGGCAGGCGTTGGTTCAGGTCTTCCGCGCGGACGATGCGGTCGGCGGTCATGGTGATGCGGTCGATGGGGCGCAGGCTCAGGTATACCATGAACACCCCCACCAGCGAGGCGAGGATGAGCGATACCAGCGTGCCGCTCACCAGAAAGAGCAGCACACTGCGCAGCGTGCTCTCCACCTCGGCGAGCGGTTTGCCCACTTGCACCATCCCGATGACTTTGTTGCCGAAAACCAGCGGCACGCTGTACAATCGCATTTGCACCGAGCCGACATCCATCGTTTTTTGATAGGATTGCTGCGCCTGAATGAAATTAATCGTTTCCGTATCAATGGGCAGATTGTTGCCCATCAAATTTGGGGAGCGGCGCAAAACGTTGCCGTCCATATCTGCAATTTGAATGAAAATTGAGGGGGAAGAAAACACGCCCAGTTCGGGCAGTTGGATGACCCCCGTGCGCAAAATATCGAGCGGGTCATTGCTGGCTTGAATGCCGAGGGCGACCTGTCGCGCCCGGTCTTCCAGCGAGCGGTTAAGTTCGTTGGTGAGACTGATTTGCAGGGTGATATAAAGAGTGATGCTGAAGGCGACCAGTACCACCGCCAACAGCGACACATACCACAGGGTTAAACGGATGCGAATGGACATAATGCCTCGGTGGATTTACGATTCCCGCAGTACATACCCTACCCCGCGCACGGTGTCAATCAGGCGGGCTTCGCCTTCTTTTTCCAGCTTGGAGCGCAAATAGCGGATGTACACTTCGATGATGTTTGATTCGCCGCCGAAATCATAGCCCCAAATGCGGTCGAAAATCTGGTCGCGGGTGAGCACTTGGTTCGGATGGCGCATAAACATTTCCAGCAAATCGTATTCTTTGGCGGTGAGATTGATGCTCCGCTCGCCGCGATACGCCAGCCGCGATGCCGGGTCGAGGCGTAAATCGGCAAATTCCAGCGTCTCGGAACCTTTTTCGGCGCCGGTGCGGCGCAGCAACGCCCGCACGTGCGCCAGCAGTTCATCGGTATTGAAGGGCTTGGTCATATAATCGTCCGCCCCGGCATCCAGTCCGCTCACTTTGTCGGGGATGGCGTCGCGGGCGGTGAGCATCAGGATGGGGACATCTATTTTGGCGGCGCGAAGTTCCTCCGTCACAATCAGCCCGTCAATGTCGGGCAGGGTCAAATCAAGCAGAACCAGCGCGGGGGGAGCATCGTAAATCAGTTTGAGGGCGGTCTCGCCATCGGGCGCAACCTCCACCCGATACCCTTCATACGTTAAGCGACGTTCCAGCACGCGGGCAATATCAGCTTCATCCTCAACAATTATTATGCGCTCGGACATGGGAACCTTCCTTTTTCTATGGCGAAATCTCACTCTCACTGCCCATTATAGCAGATGATGGCGGATTTTTCGAATGTGAAAAATAAAAGCACCATTCGGAGAAACCGAAGGTGCTTTGTGTGGGCGATACTGGACTCGAACCAGTGACCTCCACGATGTCAACGTGGCACTCTAACCAGCTGAGCTAATCACCCGAATCTGCGCCGGATTATACTGTGCTTGGGCTGTTTTGGCAAATTCGGCGCATTTTTCAGTTAAAATACAATTTGGTAATTCGACAGAAACGGAATCCCCAAATCAATGAAATCGAGCAAATCCAACACAACGACGCTAATGCCGGCGCAGGCGCAGATGAAAACCAGACACCCCAGCCCGGTGAAGGCGAGCCGTCGCCCGGCACTTGATTTCTTTTTCACCACCGGCACCGGCGCCGACACGGGCGCGGCGGCAGGTGTGGCATCATACGGGGTGGGAATCGGTTTGATTTGCGGCTCCAGTTCCAGCACCATCACCGTTTGCCCCACCCCGATTTTGTCGCCCGCAGCGAGTTTTGTGGGCGCGGTGATTTGCGTGCCGTTCACAAATGTGCCGTTGGAGCTGCCCAAATCCTGCATCCAAAATGCGTTCTCTTTCCAAATCAGCTCGCAATGGCGGCGCGATACTTCCGCGTCCTGCACGCGTACGTCGCACGCCTCTTCGCGCCCGATGCGGGTCTGGCTTTGCAAAATCGGAAACGTGATACCGATTTGCGGTCCCTGCTTCACCACAAATCGGGCGGCGGGTCTCCCTCCCGACACAACTGTTGCGTCATAGTTTTCTGCCATCGTATCCTCCGGTCTTAAAAAATCATTACGGACATGCCGTTGTTGTCACAGTGAGCGTATTCCCCGGCGATGATTCCCCCACATCATTGAATGCCACCAGATATAAATTGTAGGTTGTGCCACAGGTCAACCCGCTGATGGTGCCGCCGGTTGCATCGGCGTTGAAGGTTGCCCGCACCGCGTTGCTATCGGCATCATACAGCCGAAAGCCGGTTTCATCCGTGCTGTTGTCCACCCATGACAAGCTGAGCGCGTCGGGCAACGCCTGCACCAGCGCCAAATCCGAGGGCGCATCGGGCTTCGATGCCACGGTGATGGTGATTTCCCGCGTCTCTTCCGTGTCGTCCAGCTTCACCACCCGTAACCCATACGTGGTGGTTTGGGTGGGGCATTCCTGCCGCTCAACGGGCAAGCCGTCGGCATCGCCCGCTACCCCTTCGCCCTGAAAATACACCGCTTTGACGTTGGTGACCAGCCATGAGAAGGTGGTACACGCGCCCTTTTCAATGGAAAGGGGCACGGCGGAAAAGCTGATGGTGGTCTCCGGCGGCGACGTCGGTGTGGGCGACGGGGTGGGCGTGGCAGTTGCCGGTTCAGGGGTGGATGTTGGAATCGGCGTACCGGTTGCTTCCGGGGTTGGCGTGGGTGATGGGGTCTCGGTGGGGGTGGGCGTCGCCGTCGGCGCCTCTACCAGCGGAACCAGCGCGGCATTGGTGGAGGGCACATATTCCGCGGCAACCAATCCCCGTCACCCGGCGGCGTTGGGGTACACAATGTACCACCATGTGCCGGCAGGGTTCTGCCCGACGATTTCCACATCGGTATTGGCGGCGAGCCGCCCGATGATATCATATTGTGTGCCGGGTCCCGAACGGACATTCAAATC